>CALDJV010001112.1 GCA_937899305.1 uncultured Cytophagaceae bacterium | reverse complement strand
TTTTTATAGGCTTAAGTTTTTTTGTGAAAATCAACAAAATAAGACTGTTAAGTTGTTGTTTTTCAGCTGATTATGTTGTTTTTGTGAAGTTTTTTCATAAAAAATTACATGTAAGAAAAATCTGTAAATGTATCAAAAACTCTTCTGTTTGGGTGTTATATGAATAACACTTCATATGTTTTTTTGTCCTCACCTTTGCTGCCAACGAATATTACACTTAACCCAAAACAGAAATTAGAATGGAAAAATCCATAAAAAGCCGGTCCTGGCTCAAGACTGACCAGGATGTGGCCTGGGAAGCGCATGCCCAATCGAGACCTGCCATTCCTGAAGCTCAAAAGCTGGCAACGATTAAACCTCCTGTTCACCTTACCCTTGAAGATCAATTACTTTTTCAGAAGTTTGGTCAAGGTTCTTTTACCGAAGTACCCTTTTCGTGTATTCATTATGGCTTTGAAGCTCAGGTAAGAAAAAATCCCGATTCGATGGCAGTAGCACATCAAGGGGAAACGATTACCTATGAAGCTTTGAATAACCAAGCAAATCAATTGGCGGCTATTTTGCACCAACATGGAGTGACTGAAGGAGGCCACGTAGGTTTGTTTGTGCAACGCTCTATTCCTATGGTGGTGGGTATTTTGGGAATTCTGAAAGCCGGGGCGGCCTACGTGCCACAACACATTGGGGTTGCTCCCGAGACCCAATTGAAACACGTAGCTGCTAAAGCCCAAATGAAGGTAATCCTGACCTTGAAAGCATTTGAGCATTTGGTTCCACCCTCAGAAGCATATACTTGTTTGGTTTTAGAAGACCTCATTGCTGAGATGTCAGAAACCAATGTGCCCGATTTTATTCCAGACAGACTGCCTTTACCAGATACCAATGCGTTTATTATTTTTACCTCGGGTACCACTGGTCCTCCCAATGGAGTACAAGTGACTCATCAGAATGTATGTAACATTTTATTGACTGCCCCCGGTAATTTAGGTATTGGTCCTGGTACCAAAGTAGGACAAATTCTAAGCATTGCATTCGATATGTCAGTATGGGAAATTTTGGGTTGCCTGGGTAATGGTGGTACCTTGGTAATTCGAGGGAAAAGCATTGAAGAAACCGTTAAGCAAGTAGATGTTGTGATTGCTACCCCTACGATTCTAAGCAGTGTTAACCCCAAAAAATGCAAACAAGTAAAAGTAGCTGCAGTGGCAGGCGAGCCTTGCCCTAAAGCCTTGGCCGATACCTGGAGTAGGTTCTGTAACTTTTACAACTCCTGTGGACCTACCGAAACCACCATTATCAATACTGCACAACTGTACAATACCAGTGTAGATGGTGGCCTTACGATTGGCAAACCCACGCCCAATAATACAGTATATGTATTGGATGAAAATCAAAAACCTTGTGCAATTGGCGAAGTAGGAGAAATGTGGGCTGGTGGTGCTTGTGTATCAAAAGGATACCTGGAAAATCCAACCTTGAATGGGGAGCGATATGCGGCTGATCCATTTTTGGGAAATGGTGCGCGTATGTTTCGTACCCGTGACTTGGGCAAATGGAACGAACACGGTGAACTAGAGCATTATGGACGCACCGATGACCAAGTAAAGATCAAAGGGTTTCGAGTAGAACTAGACTCAGTATCGGCAGTACTTGAGGCCATTCCAAATTGCAAGCGAGCCGTAGCTTTGAAGTATGACAATCAAAGTTTGGTTGCATTTGTAAGCCCGGCTACCATTACTGAAGAAGAAGCGCAGGCTGCGGTGGGTGAGGCATTGCCTTATTACTGTGTGCCTAGCAAGGTGTTAGCCCTCGAGGAACTACCCAAAACCAGCCGGGGTAAGATCGACAAACGTCTGTTGTTAAGCCTTGCCAAACAATCCGAAACGGAGGCTACGGCTACCAAACCCAAAACCGATCAAAGGGCTTACGAACATGTGCAGCTCCCAGCTCAGAAAAGTTGGTGGAGGCGTATGTGGGATGGCCCACGCCTGATGCATTACAATCGTTTGGCATTTTTGGTCATATTAGCCAACTTTTTGACCTTGTTTTATGGCTTAGGGCAAGGGCAGTGGTGGACTTCTGATCAGATAGCATTGCAAAGCATCTCTAAGGTGATTTTGGTAAACTTTACGGTGGCCATTGTGATCCGACAACAGTACATTATCAACCTCTTGTTTGGATTGGCCACCAGTGCGCCCAAAAACTGGCCGTTGAGTATTCGGCGTCGCTTGGGTAAAATATACCATTTTGGCGGCATTCACGTAGGGGGGACCACGTCGGGCACGGTTTGGTTTGCCATCTTTGTAGGTTCGCTCACTTATCAATGGATATACCAGCCCCACCAGGTTGCTACGGGTTTGGTCCTGGTTACTTATGCTTTGCTGGCTTTACTGGTATTGATTGTCGTGTTTGCCTTGCCTCGTAATCGGGCCAAATACCATGATGCTTTCGAACGCATGCACCGCTTTGGGGGATGGACGGCCTTGTTACTATTCTGGGCTCAAACCTTGTTGTTTGTGCAAGCCACTCAAGGAGAGGGGTCATATGGAACCGCACTTTTTAACTCGTTGGGTTTTTGGTTACTTGCTTTGATTACTTTTAGCATTGCCTTGCCTTGGTTGCGCTTGCGTAAAGTGCCCATAGAAATCACGAACCCTTCTAAACATGTGGCATTGGTAAAGTTTAACTATGGCGTGACCCCTTTTGCAGGGTCTTCTACCAGTATTAGCCGAAGCCCATTACTGGAATGGCATTCCTTTGCCAATGTACCTGCTCCCAATGAAAATGGATTCCGTTTGACGATTTCACGAGCGGGTGATTGGACCGGAAAATTCATTGATGACCTACCTTCTCATGTATGGGTAAGGGGCATTCCTACCGCAGGAGTAGGCAACATCGACAAGCTGTTTTCCAAAGTGATATGGATTGCGACCGGGAGCGGCATTGGTCCCTGTCTGCCTCACTTATTGTCTCAAGAGACACCCTCTCGCCTGGTATGGGCCACCCGAAGTCCACGAAAAACTTATGGCGAAGCGTTGGTAGATGAGATTTTAGAGGTACAGCCCGAGGCGCTTATCTGGAATACCGATACCCACGGCAAACCCGATATGGTGAAGCTGGCGTATAAGGCCTGCCAAGACTTTGGAGCCGAAGCAGTCATTTGCATTTCTAATAAAAAACTTACCTGGAAAGTAGTAGAAGGCCTGGAAAGTCGAGGCATCCCAGCCTATGGTGCCATCTGGGATTCTTAATCTCCTTTGTAACAATAAAAACCTTGAACCCTTGATAATGAATGTTTTAAACATCCATGATAGGATCACTATGCATTTATCTAAATAAATATTCACTTATAACAACCCACAATTCAAAATGTATATCAAAACAAAACGCATCGGACGAGTTGCCTTGGTGCAATTGGACCGCCCCGAGGCCCTCAATGCCCTGAGTACGGCATTGATGGAAGAGTTGCTCGAGCATTTGGAGCCTATGGATGCCGACCCTGAAATAGGTTGCTTTGTCATTACGGGAAGCGACCGCGCCTTTGCGGCAGGAGCCGACATCAAAGAAATGCAAGAGAAAAGCTTTTTGGATATGTTTCACGAAAATTATTTCATCGGATGGGAGCGTTTCACCCGTTTGAGAACACCAAAAATTGCTGCGGTAGCAGGTTATGCCCTGGGAGGTGGTTGCGAATTGGCCATGATGTGCGATATGCTGTTCGCGGCTGAAAGTGCCCGGTTTGGTCAGCCCGAAATTAAGATTGGGGTCATTCCGGCCATTGGTGGCTCGCAAAGATTGACTTCGCTAATTGGCAAAGCCAAGGCCATGGATATGATTCTGACCGGACGCATGATCGATGCTGCCGAGGCGTTGCAAATTGGTTTGGTATCACGGGTATTTGCCAACGATGCTTTATTGGAAGAAACAATGCAAGTGGCCGAGACCATTGCAAACTATAGCAAACCAGCCGTGATGATTGCCAAAGAGGTGGTTGATAAATCGTTGGAACTGTCGCTCAAAGAAGGAGTCGCCTACGAACGTCGAGCCTTTCATGCTTTGTTTGCTACTCCCGATCAAAAGGAAGGCATGCAAGCTTTTATTGAGAAACGGCCTCCTCATTTTGTTGGATTTCAGCCAGCCGCGATCCCCGTGTAAATACCTTAAACCCTTTTAAATACATACTTAGCTTAACCAAATTTATCATTCAACGCGCTATCTGTGGCTTTTGGATACTTAACCCTGATAGATCTGTTACCAAACAGCACGAGATAGCCTAACCAAATTATTATTATGAAAAAGTTATTCTTAATCCTTGTTACATTGATGACTGTTCAATTTGCATTTGCCCAAGAGAAACTACCGATGACAAATGCCCCTAAAGCTGAACAAAAAACAAGCAATACCAATTTTGTGTTGATGCCAATTCACAATAGTGTGGCTGGTTTCTCCAATGTATTTTTGGGGAGCATTGGCTTAAACAAAAATGTCAATTTCACTTTTTACAGTGTTTTTTGGAACAATCCTTCGTTTGGTAATCTAAACTCCGGAAGTGATTTGTTTTTGGAAACCGGAATTGGTTTGGGTTTCAAACTCGGCAACTTGTACATCAACCCAACTTTGGGTTTTGGCCACGGTAAGTTTTTATCTGGCGGCACCGAAACAGTCATTGGAGACGGCTTTATCCCAAGTTTAGGGGTGCTGTACAATACCAAACACATTGAATTTGATGCTTACATTGCTTTGTACAAAGCTTTCCGTAAAAGAGGAAACACTTCTCGAGATTTACTGCTCAACTGGGTAGCCCCTGGATACAAAGTAAACAAGCGTTTCTCGTTGGGAGCATACTATGAGCAGTTTGCCCAGGTACGCAATAGCGACGAATCGCCCGAGAAGAGCATTTATCAGTGGATGGGTGGCTATGTAAAGCTATCGTTGGACAATGGCGTATGGTTTCGTTTTGCAGCGGGACCAAACTTGGCTACCGATTTGGGTACCGGAGAAGAGTTCTATAAAATTCAAGCGTTCATTCCTTTGAAATAAGTACTATAAAGCAATTGGAGGTCAATAATGTTTGACCTCCAATTTGCAAAAAAAACGATTTTACCATTCTTCAACTATTTCTACTTTGAAATGACACCTTGATGATTTACCGTCTTTGGTATATTTATTTACAAAGAGCTGTGGATTATCAGCCGTTTTTAAGCCTATATATTGCTCAAAACCACGGGTTTCCAGACGAAATGAGGAGTAATCTGAGTTTTTGAAAACCTGCCAGTATACAATATCATACCTATCTTCTGGAGTATCGTATAACCTTATCCATCCTTCAGCTTCGGTATAGCTTACCCATAGATTTTCGCCTGGGATTTTGAGAGAAGCAAACAGTTTTGATTTACCATCCCGACGTTCCCGACATTCTATCATTTCAAACTCAGTTGCTTCATTCTTATCTCCCCAAGCCTGGCAATAACCATTTTCTCTCCTTGTGATATATTTTTGATTTTGCAAATTTTGCAGGATGACAATTTTTCGGGTAGCAGGCTTCACTACCCATACATCAGCCTCTTTTTCAATCTTATCTTTGTCTTTCTCAAAACGTACCAGGTCATTATTCAGGAAGCGTACCACTAATGGTGCTTCCTCTTTCACCGTCTTAATGGTCATTTGGTTGTCTGGCCATCCCGCTTTTTTGTATACAAATGAATTGTTCTCAGTTTGTTTATAATTTCCCTCAGTATCTAAAGAAGCATCATAATACATTCCTATTTTTAGGAAACCCATTTCAAAAATGTTATAAATGGCTACAGTATCTTGTTCATCAAGTTTAAATATTTGCCAATATTGACGCGCGGGAGGAGCTTGATACCAATAATAGCGTTTTCTACTACCACTTATATCCTTTTTAGTGATACTTCCCAGAGTCAAGACCCTGTTATAGGTAAACAAGTTATGAAATGTTCCAGCAAACGATTCAAAGGTAAATATTTCCTGTTGTAGCATCCTTTCCTTGTCATCTTCGATTACATTTTCTTGCATGGCAAAAAAGGCTTCCCGATTGTTTTTAGATTGCAAGAAAAAGTATTTATAAACCAAACGCTGGTTGCCCGACTTCATAGGATTCCTGATAAATTTAGCAGTATCTTTAATCAGTTTATTATCGGTATTCATAGCAATGGTAAACCTTCCTGATTCAGATACCTCATATTCTTGTGCTATATTGGCCATGTACCCTAATAGAAACTGCTTACGCGCGTACACCATTGTACAATAAAACAAGTATTTGTTGACTCTTAGTGCTACTTTGTCATCGCTTGTGCTCAATCGCTCTTTGATTCTGCTTCCTAACTCAGAAATAAAATCTCTACCAAGGTTGATAATATCTACCTCATTACTAATTAAGTGATTGCTTAACTCGGCCTTGATCTTATCAGGGTTATTCTGGTAAGTCTCAAATATGCCTTCAATAGTGCTAATGTGTGCTTTGATTTTATTCAGACTTTTTTCAAGTTCAACACTCAATTCTTCATCCTTGAATTGTTCGAGTAACTCTCTAATCATTTTTTCTTGTAGTGCCGATTCATTAGCGCCACCTACGCCAAAAAGAGATAAAATAGTTGTAATCACCGAGCAAACAGCACCTACGGCGACTCCAGCTGGCCCACTGGCAAGCCCAGCCACCCCACCGATGACCCCTAAAACCCCAGTCACACTGGTGACGGGATCTCCACTGATGATTTTATTAAAATTGAGAATTAAAGACTCAGTAGTACTGGCTATTTTTTCTATTTGTTCCTTCTGTTCTTTTGTTTTTGCTGCTTTAATTTCTGCAATAGAAGCTTTCACCTGTTTTTCAAAATGAACAGCGATGTCTTTTTTAATCTTTTGTTCAATCGCTGCTTTGTTGTTTTTAACCCTTGAAAGTAACTCCTTTAATTGTGCTTCGGCAGTGTTTACCGCATCATTGTTCGTCATAGTTTTTGAGCTAAAGGAAGAAAGCATAGAGGTTCTACACATTTAGCCAACTGGCATTAGCTAAAGTGAAGCGTGCATTGCTTGTCTTCTAATGGATGGTACAATGGATTGAGAAAAACTACTTTGAGTACCATTAGGCAGTTTTTCTGGTGGCTTTTACCCCCTCATGAGTTTTGCGTTAGAATGAGTAAAGCCTAACCAAATGAAAAATAATAATAAACTGGATAAATACCACAAATTGAGATGAAGAAAGGGGAATGAAATCAAAAGGTAAGGGGACAATACTTGCTAGAAGCAATAAAAAACTCAAGAATTGAGATTCAGGTGATACTTTCCAGATGCAAATTCGAGAAGTATTCAGTATGCTATTGCCCAGGCTCACACTCAATCGTTTGATTGCAGCGCGACTCGATCGCGATCGTTGCCATAAATAATGGCCAACAAATCACACAACAAGCCATTTTCTTTTTTGAATTTTTTCTTGAGATTCCATTCCTGAAAAACAACCACAATGGCGTTTTTCTCAGGCAGTAACATCAGGTATTGTCCTCCTTTGCCCCGGGCCGTATAAATGAGGTGATCTTTATAGTCTAATATCCACCAATTGTAGCCGTAGCCTATCTCGGTATAGTCACCCAACTTGCGAAAAAACTTACTCGAGTCAGTATAGTTAGTCAACGATTTTTTGACCCATTGGGCACTTAGTAGCTGGTGATCATCCAGGTTTCCTCCGTGTAAATACAATTGCCCAATTCGGGCCAAGTCTCGAGGGGTATAATAAGATTCTCCACCTCCGCAATAATAGCCAGCTTGGTTGCGCCAAAAAGCGTTTTGGATGCCCAATGGCTCAAATAAATGTTTTTGAGCAAATGCCTTGGTACTCTGCTGGGTAGCCTTGGTGATGACCGCCGATAATACGTTAGATGCCCCCGTATAATACTTGAAAAAAGTTCCGGGGGGTGAATTGATACCTTCTTTTACCAAACTTGTTTTAGGGGTTTGGTAGCCATCCCACCCGGCAAAGCCACCGCGCATGGTCAACAGGTGTTTTACCTTGAGCTGCTTTTGTAAAGCGTTGAAATTGGCCGCGTACTCTGGAAAGAACTTCTCTACTGCCTCCTCTTCAGAAGCAAGCACGCCCTGTTGGATGGCCGCCCCGGTAATCGCGGAAGTAATGGTTTTGGTGATCGAATGTATATTGAAGGCATCATTAGGCTGGGTGCCTTTGAAATACTTCTCTACAATCAAGTGATCGTCTTGAATGACGAGTAAGCTCCGCAACCGTTTCCAGTCATTAAGGGATAAGAAAATAATTACTTTCCCATTTCAGAACTTTGGCACAGTC
>CALDJV010001111.1 GCA_937899305.1 uncultured Cytophagaceae bacterium | reverse complement strand
TTTTTTGGGCAATATGCCTCTTAATCAAAATGCTTGCCGCTCACTAATGACAAAAAATTAATATTAATCACGCAATGACCTAATTTACGATTTTTAGCAAAAAAAACCCCACTAGAGTTGTTACATCTAGTGGGGTTTATGTATGATTATAACTCAAAATGAATTAGTTACCTCATAGTTTACTGAATTTTAAGTCATTTTTACTTTTCTACCCGGAAAATCTCTCAGGTAATCTAAATCAGACCCTTCTTTACTGATCAACCACAACAACGGACATACCGCGCGTACCGTAGGATTGGAAGCATAACCATCCGTAAAATAAATCAATGCATCGGGGCGATAAACATCATTGGCATATTGCAATGGAGGTTCAAAAGCAGTTCCTCCTCCCCCACTCACTGTCTTAGGGGTTTTGCCATTGTAATAGTACTCCGAATGAATGGCAGTATCACACTCTATGACAAATACTTCGGTACCTTGTTTCCAAATGTGGTATACCTCATTGAAAAAATCCTTAAGCTCATCCATATTGATACTACCAGAGGTATCAATCGCAATCAACAGTTTTTGCTTTTTCTTTACTTTAATTCCAGGATTGGTACCATACCTTTTGGAAGGTCTGCGAAGCGTATTTCTAATCTCAGTACGACTGCTGCTATTGGCAAACAATTTCAATACTCTTTTCCAGTTCACCACCGGAACCAGTGATTTCTCAAATTCTTCCAGGTATTGTTGCAACCCTGCGGGAAGCTTTCCAAAGTCCTTTGACTTGACCCGCTTTAGGGTGTTTTCCAAGGCCTGATTCACCGCAGCTTCAGCAATGTCTTTTTCAGCGCTGGATAGTTTGTCTATTTCTTTCCAAAAAGAGTGGCGCTTCTGATTTTCTGCGTCCTGATCTAAGAAGTTTTTCAGGTTTTTCCAGGATTGATTCCCCTCGGCTTCTTCTTCGTTTTTACCATCGGCAAATTTGTTGTATAAATCTAGCAAAGCATTATAATAATGATTTACGTGTTGATGAGGCTCTAGATTAAGCTCAGGAAAGTTGCCCAATAATACTGCTCCTTCAATCAACTGATTGGGTGCTACGTATTGATTGACTACAATATCGGCCGCTACGTTGAAGATTGTTTTCTGACTGAAGCTTTTGTAACGAAATATATGCTTGAAGACAATATGCAAAATCTCGTGTTTGATTCCTCCATATTTAAAATCTTCGTTGGTAAGAGAGTCGGTCCAAAATTTCGAGTTGATGTAAAGCGTAATCAAGCTATTGTGATATCCTACAGCCAGGGTATCTATTTCCTTAGTTACTTTTTTGATCAATCCCGTGAAAAAGTGTCCATAGAAAGGTTCTTGCAAAAGGAGCTGAATACTCACTTTTGACACGTCCTCTAATATTTGTTCGTTGTTTTGCATTCTTATTGTAATAAAATTTACCTGCCAATATACGAAATAAAGCGCAGGATTATTGCCTCTTGGTCAAAGTCTTGACCCACTAAAAGCCAAATAACTGAGATAAAATAATGTGCCAAATAATACAAAACAAAACCCTAATCAAAGTCAGAATAGATGGAGTCAATTCCACTTTTTTCAACCTGCAGTGTATCCAGTGAGCAATACTCAGAAATTGGAGTATTTGGTTGATTCAGGCAGGGTATCAGGTCTTGTCAGGTATCATTTGTAACTACAAAACGAATGGTATGCCTTTCTGGTTTGGAATAAGTGTGAATTCAGGGTGATATTGTTGTATTGTTCTATTGTTCCGCTTCGCTCATTGTTACATTGTTCTATTGTTGCGCCTTCGGCTTATGGTTAAATGGTTACGCGAAGCGATAATGAATTGCGCTCGCTTTGCGCTACTATGGACTATGGACCGTTGACTGTGGACTAAAGAAAACTACCAACTAAAAAAACTCAATTCACCTTCACCACCCCTCGTTTTATAATTTTTTCATAAATCAGTGCGCAGTTATTACGAAGATAATCCACCAATTCTTGTCGTTTTTGCTCATTTTCTCTTTGGGTATTGAAGGGTTTTTGAGAAAGAATGCCTTCGGCCACGTATACATTCTGGCAAGCGGCTTGTTGACGAGCCTTGATGAAATCGTCTCCATCACTGGTCCCAAAATAATTCCTGGCGTTGATCGTATCTGTTTTGGCAAGGCGCTGTTTGGCAGCTACCAAGCGGGCTTCTATCATTTCTTGGGTACTTTTGATATGGGCCACTACATAACCATTGGCATTGTAGTCCTGAAGTTTTTGCTCCAATTTTTTCAAGGTTCCAGGCTGAGTAGTATCTATCCCATAGTAATAGTTTCCTTGACCTGGTGTAGCTTTAGTTTCCAAGCCTCTGAGGTTTACTCCCGCTAAAAAATTGCCTGTAAAGGTTGGTATGTCCAAATAAGCACCTTGCAAGCGGGCATTTCTTAGATTGACTCCTTGTACAGTATCACGTTGCCAAATGACCCCTTCCAAAACCGCATTACTCAAATCCGCTCCATTCAAGCTTGCTCCACTCAAATCGCTGCCTTGCAACTGGGCACCGGTCAAAACAGCTCCATCCAGATAATTATTTGCTGAAAAAGTGACCCCATACAATTCGGCTTTGTTGAGTTTCGCTCCTTTGAGAAAACAATCCTTAAAAATAGCCCTGGTCAAAGGTAAACCTTTCAAACTGGCATTTTCTAAGTTTACTTTGTCCAAAAGAGCCCCTTCTAGATTATAACCTTCCAAATTTAGCTTGCTCCAGTCCAATTCACGTAAGGTTGCATTGCGTAGATCGACTCTTTTTTGTGACGCCTTACGCCAATTTACCTTGGTAAGGTTAACATAGTGCATTTTTGGATCATGAAAAATGGCATTTTCTACTTTGGCTTCGGTCAGTTTTCCTCCATGCAAATTAGCCGACGTAAAATCAGCTCCCCGCAAATCTGCTTTATGAAATTTTACATTGATTAAATAGGCTCCCGAAAAATTGCAAAATCGCAAGTCACGACCACTCAGGTCAACTCCTTGGACATAGTCTTGATAAGCTTCTTCTTTAGATTTACCCAAGGCCATCAGGCGCTGGATGATTTGGTCACTGGGTTTGGTTTTAGTCAATACCTCATGGCTTACATTGAGGTGGGGCATGAGGTGTCTTACTTGGTACCCGTCGGTATACTTGAAAATGAATAGTATGACCAGATTGAAAAGGGCAAATGCTAGAAAAATTGCTGCCCACCAAGAAATTTTCATTTCTTTGAATGCTAACCGAAGCTGATTCAAAGACGTCTTTTTTATTTTTTTTCCCTGACCCGATTGCGTTTGAGATAAGGCATTCTCGTCTTTTTGGGTAGACTCATTGTCAGTATTTTGTAAGGTAGGAGCAAATATTTTATGCCAAGTCAGCATCAATACCAACACGTCTAATATAATGGTTAAGAAGTGCCAAGTAGTCATAGAGGTGCTATGGTACGCAGAAAACCTCCATTGAATAAGGCACAATAAAGTAAGAGGCAATGCGAAAAACAACAACCACATCACACCTTTTATCAACAATTTATTGGGTGCCCTTTTATTCACCAATACAAAATTTACCACCGAAGGAAAAACAGTTAAGCCATCAGGGTCGTTTTCTATTTGTTGATAACGATGTACTTTTTTGCTATGCTGAATCAGGTTGTACAATATATTGAAATGAAGTACAATCACCAACAGGGGAATAATCAGGTAAAATTCCCACAATGGTAGTGGCACTCCCAATATTGGCAGTTTGACGGTACTAGAAGGAATCAAAATCATTGCGTCAGAGGTAGAAACCACAACGAGTAACAGGTAGCACATCAATACCAAATAATATAGCGTATATTTGGTGTTTTCTACCGAGGAATTATTAAAAGCCCAGAAATGAGCCATGTGATTTTTTAATTCTGACATAAAGCAACCCTTTGATAGTTGTGCAATGTATGGTATGTAACGAACTATTGAACCAAGCTAAGTAAAACTACATCAATAACCTAATCCATTTGGCTGATCTCTCGTCGCCATACTTCCTCAAAAAATAGTTCCGTAGCTTTGGCTACGCAAAGATTTTTTGAATCGTCTGGCAACTAGATATTACACCAAATTTGGATAACCTTATTTGTTCCGTTTTACTAAGATAATTTCTAATGTCAAGCCAGATTACAGATATTAAAAAACGAAAAAAATTGCAATCACTTATTTATAAGCCCTTTTTCTTATTACTTATACTTATCCAAATTTCTTCTTTATCAGCTTCCGGACAATCCTGGAAGCTGATTAAAGAAAAGAACGGGATCAAGGTGTATGCCCGTCCCTATAAGAATACCAAGCACCGTGAACTCAAAGCTTTTGCCGTATTCAATACTTCTCTGAGCAGTTTGGTATCTGTAATCAAAGATGATAAATCGGTACCTGATTGGATTAACCGAATGAAAATCTTCAAAAATATCAAAGTCCTCAATGATTTTCAATGGTATACTTATGCTGAGTTGTCGCTGCCCTGGCCTTATAATAACCGCGATTTGATTAGTTTGAACACCCTCAAACAAACCAAAAACGGGGTTGTGATTATTGACATAGAAAACAAGCCTCAGTTTTTACCTAAAAAAAACAAAAAGGTTCGTATGCAGCATGCCAGAGGATACTGGCGTTTCAAGCCTTTGGGAAATGGTAAGACTTTGGTTACCTATCAATTTTATGCTCAACCTAACTTGGGGCTTCCTACCTGGATCATCAACCCCCTGGCTACCAAAGGTGTGTACAATACCCTCAAAAAACTACGCAGCATAGTCAAACGTCCTCAATACCAACGAGCCTCGATATCTTATATCCGGCCTTAATATTTTGTTTTCAGACATCATCCATTACTCACTCTTTGTGGTTGTTCCCAACTAACTGCCTGAGCACTTTGATTAAGCTTAGGCAGTGATACTTTATTATTTATCACTGAGCCATAGGCCAGTAGACCTCATACCTGTACTACATATAGTACCGTGTTGATCCCGCTCCTTGTACACTAGATTACACTTCTTTCTGAGCATTGTTTTATAAGGCAGCCTCTGGTATTCTCATTTTTTGAGCAAATGTATTTTTCTTGCTCAAAAAGCAAACATATTGATTCTCAAATCAATAGCATTACTCCTTTGTTGCCAATTTTTAAATGTTTATAAAAATAGCATTTTTTATGTTTAAAAATTTGGCATTCATTCAAAACCCTTCTATATTTGTTCATAACAAAAGGTTAAACGCTCATATTATTACCAAAAATCTTATACACCCCTTACTAAAACTTGGATATCATGGACAATTCTACACTCAATAACTCTACAAGAGAATTTGTTTGGAAAATTAACAAAACGCCAAAAATGAAGGCAAAAACTCCTAAAAAAGAAGCTTCATCGGTTAAAACAATGGTAGAAAAACAATTTCAATCTTTATCTACTATTTTGTTTGACAAAATCCACTCGTTGGAAAACGAAATCAAAACCATCAAACAACGTAATACCGAATTGGAACAACAGGTAACCATGCAAGCTACTCTTCCAAGTCAACCCGAAGCGTTCGCCTATGAACCTTGGTATTTGTAATCATTCCTCGGCTTGTTATATTTCTTCAAAATATTCACTTTTTAACGCAAACACACTATGGCTACTGTCTCATTTATCTCTCCCAAATTAATGCTCAATAAAATTGCTGAAGCAATCTATACGCCATCCAAACAACCCGAGCAAACTCAAACTTCTATGTTTTCAGAAACGCTGCCTACTCGAAATAAACCTCAAAAAACCAAAGGCAAAGCCAAGGGTAACAAACTCAATGTAAGCGTTGATGATGTAAAAATTATTTCTGCATCTTTAATTCACTACAAGAAGTTTTTAGCTCGCAAAAAACAACTGGACAAGGCCGAAGAGGTAGGGGAAGTAGACAAGAAGTTTATGGCATTCATTCAAGCACTGGAAGGTTTTCCGATGGAAGAAGAAGAGACTTATAGTCCACCAAAAGTGCAACAACCTACGAGACAAAAAGTACTGAAACGTACCCTCGTAACTCAAGACATTGACCCCAATAAAGAATATAAAACGCCCAAATTACCGCAGGATACCCTCCAAACCGAATGGGTAGTAAAAAAGCCGAAAACTAAAAAAAGATCTGCCCCTCAATTTGTGCGTTAAATCTACTACCAGGGTTTATTTAAAGTTTAAACAAACCCTTAAGTGTAGCCTATTGTTTAATTACCCATGACATCGTACTTACTAAAGAAACCTCCATTTGGGGGTTTCTTTGTTTTTAAGCAAAAAAAAGAAAAACATATAATATTAAGTATAATAAGAAACTTCTTACCATAGTTATAAGTTATATGACCAAAATAAACTGTGCTCATAGGTTATCAAAAAATATTTATCTGCTTCTTTGATTATCTGCACAATTGAATTTAACTTAGAAAAACTTGTTACGAAGATAGTTATTTCACATTATGTCGTTCCCAACTGGAGGTTTCTTCAATATAGAGAAAGTAGTCGAGATACCATATAACCTTGAGTATGGCGGCTTCCGTCGTCTTCTACTCACTGGGAAAGTTGATTTTGGTATCATCAAAATGGGGGATATTCTATGTATTCCGCTCAAGTCGGGCATGTATTACCACCAGAGAGTTCACGGAATACAACATTTACGGGATCAGTTGAATGAAGTCACCCCAGGAAATGATACTATTTCCTTGGTATTCAGATCACCAGAAGTTAAATCCGAGGACATAAAACTTGACTTGGCCTATGTCATGCCACTTGCCTATTAATCGTAATTCATCTAACTTTATACCCTAGAAGTTGACAATGTTTCTTCTGATCAAAAAATACGCTAATCACACCATTGATCTGAATTAAGGGAACAAACAATAAATAGTACATGTATTCTTAGAGGATCTTTTTCGCGGATACTTCGTTATTTTTAGCCTTTGGTAAAAATACCTTGTACCACACAAAACTGAAAGTCCTGGCCTTGTGGAAGGATCTGCCAAGCTTTGCGTACTTTATTTTCTGATTGCTCCTTTACAGCAAATACCTTAATATATATTGAGCTGGAAAATATAAGTTGATGATAAATTACCAAAAGTTTTATGTGGTATTGATTGCACTTTGGTGGGGTTTGCCAGGATTTGTACAGATTGCTTATGGGCAACTCCTTGACCAAAATTTGGGTAGTCCTCTTATTCAAAGTTATTCCCCAAAAAGATATAAAAGTCACCAAAGGGTATGGTCTATTGTGCAAGACAAAAAAGGTTTGATGTATTTTGGTACCAACATAGACGTAGTACTATTTGATGGTATCCGGTGGCTCAGAATCCCAACTCCCAATAACCAACCCGTATTCTCAATGACCGTTGACGACAAGGGAGTGGTATACCTTGGGCTCGCCAAAGACTTTGGTTATTTGGCTGCTGATCGCTTGGGCCAACCCAAGTTTGTCTCCCTACTGTCTCAAATCAAAGACAAAAGACATCAGGAGTTTTCAGCAATAAGAAAGGTATTTTCTACTCCCAATGGGATTTACTTTATTAGCAAAGAAAAAATATTTAGATTTTATCAAAATAAACTGAATAAGGTATGGCAAGCTCCCTCCCAAGAAAGTTTTGTTAATACTTATCTCATTCATCAAAACTTGTATGTTTGCCAATCACAGGGCATCTCTCAAATAAACGAGAATAGCATTCAAGCATTGCCCCAGCTTACCCAATTCAAGTCTGTTCAGGCACTGGTTCCAACTAAAGACGCCATGCTGGTTGTTGACCAGAAACAAGGGACCTGGCAGTATACTACTCAGACTCAACAAATATCTCGCTTCAATCCATCGTTTGAAAAAATTATAAATACAAGTGCTCCAATTCAAATCCAAACATTGTCTGATTCTTTGTTTGCCCTTGGCCTCACGGATGCCGGAGTTTTGATTATTGATAAACAGGGAAATATCAAACACCACCTCCGCAAGAAAACAGGCCTGGCATCAGACAGAATATTATGCTTATATACCGCTCAAAACAACCTCTGGATAGGTACTCAATATGGAATTACTCGAATAACCATCAACGCTTCGTTAGCCCAACACAATGAAACAACGGGTATTACCAGTCTTTTGGGAGATGTTAAAACTTTTCGTGGAAAGACGTATATAACCAGTGTAGAAGGTCTTTTCGTAATTGACAACGGCAGATTAAAACCTATATTGGGTATTCGTGGCAGCTGTAGCACTCTTTGTTATTTCAAAGCATTAGTGAGCGGTACATTATTTGTCAAGTCTTCCCAAGAATTCTAATAA
>CALDJV010001110.1 GCA_937899305.1 uncultured Cytophagaceae bacterium | reverse complement strand
TATACAAATTAGAAACATAAATTGGGAAACTTATTTTTGTTTCATCCCTAAGTATAAAAAAAAACCAGTTTCGTATCTAAAGAGAAGTTTATTTCGAATTAATTCATAAATAACCTTTAAATTTGAATCTTGTTATTTTTGAGATTTAAACTCTAAAGTGAAAAAAACGTTTAGAGGTTTTAGCAATAAACATCCCTCATTTATATATAAAAAGTTAATTCAATTATCATATGATTGTAGTTACAGGTGCTGCTGGCTTCATTGGAAGTTGTTTAATCAGTAAGTTAAACATTGAAAATTACCAGTCAGTAATCGCAGTAGACAAGTTTGACAACGAAGCTAAAAATAAGAATCTAGAAGGTAAAAATATCAAAGAGAGAATAGATCGTGACCATTTTTTTGAATGGTTTGACAAGCATCACGAAGAAGTTGAGTTTATTTTTCACATGGGTGCTCGAACTGATACTACTGAATTTGATGTTGACCTCTTCAATAACCTAAACCTCAACTATACCAAAAAACTTTGGCAATATTGCTGTAAGTACCACATTCCTTTGGTGTATGCCTCTTCTGCAGCAACTTATGGTGAAGGTGAACATGGGTATGATGACAGTGAAGAAGTTATTCCAAAATTAAAACCGCTCAACCCCTACGGTGATTCTAAAAATGATTTTGATCTTTGGGCACTTGACCAAGACGAAAAACCTTGGTTTTGGGCAGGCTTGAAGTTTTTCAACGTATATGGTCCTAACGAATATCACAAAAAACGAATGGCTTCGGTGATACTTCACGCCTTCAAGCAGATCAAAGCTACCAACCAAATGAAATTGTTTCGATCGCATCGTCCCGATTTCAAAAACGGTGAACAAAGTCGTGATTTTATCTATGTCAAAGATGTAGTGGAAGTACTCATGTTTTTGATGAATCATCGCAAAAGCTCGGGTATTTATAATCTTGGTACTGGCAAAGCCCGCACATTTCTTGATCTTACCCGCAATACCTTCAGGGGAATGAATGTTGAAGAGAAGATTAGTTTTATCGATACCCCAGAAGATATTCGAGATAAATACCAGTATTTTACCGAGGCCAACATGCAAAAACTGCGTGATATTGGTTATGACAAACCCTTTCATTCATTAGAAGAAGGAGTATCTGATTACGTAAGCAACTACCTTATGGAGCAAAAATACTATTAATAACAATTTACTGAAGGTTGATAAATATCGGCAATTTTCCATTAAGTTTGCCAAACTTTGAAATGATATGTGCTTGACGATTAAATACTCAAAGCTTGTATCATTTCTTATCAACCTTTATTTGTTGATTGTTACATGAATACTTACGGAAAAGTTTTTAGAATTACGACCTTTGGCGAGTCGCACGGAACCGCCATTGGTGTTACCATTGATGGTTGCCCTCCTAACCTTGACCTCGACCTTGATTACATACAACAAGAGCTCGATCGAAGACGACCAGGTCAATCCAAAATAGTTACCCAACGAAAAGAACTCGACCAGGTACAAGTCGTTTCAGGAGTTTTTGAAGGCAAGACCACAGGTACTCCGCTTACGCTTCTTATCTGGAACAAAGACGCCAAAAGCAAGGATTATTCACACATTGCTACCAAATTTCGCCCTTCGCACGCCGATTATACCTATCAACAAAAATACGGCATTCGTGATTATCGTGGAGGAGGAAGAAGTTCGGCCCGAGAAACAGCAGCGCGGGTAGCAGCTGGTGCCATTGCCAAGCAATTTTTGGCTCAAAAAGGCATCCGTATCACTGCCTACACCTCACAAGTGGGTCAAATCAAACTGATGACTCCTTATTCACAATTTGATTTTAATGAAATAGAACAGAATGATGTACGTTGCCCTGACGCTACGCTGGCCACTCAAATGATTGAACGTATCAAAGAGGTGCGCAAACAAGGTGATACCATTGGAGGGGTAGTGAGTGCAGTGATACAGCACACTCCTGTAGGACTGGGTGAACCAGTGTTTGATAAATTGCACGCTGAACTGGGGAAAGCCATGTTGAGTATCAATGCAGTGAAGGGATTTGAATATGGAAGTGGATTTGACGGGGTTGAAATGTTGGGATCTGAACACAACGACTTGATGTTCAAGAATGAAGACGATCAGGTGCATACCCGGTCTAACTACTCTGGCGGTATCCAAGGAGGTATTTCTAATGGAGAGGATATTTATTTTAGGGTCGCTTTTAAACCAGTAGCTACACTTATGAAAGATCAAGAAAGTGTGGATACTACTGGCGCAGCGGTAACAGTACAGGGCAAGGGACGTCATGATCCTTGCGTAGTACCCAGGGCTGTGGTCATTGTAGAAGCCATGGCTGCTTTGGTATTGATGGATTTTTATCTCAGACAGCAAGCTTATCAATAGTTTTTAGGAACATGTTCAAAATAAGTTTTCAGGTTTAATAAAATTACCCAAAGTTAGACGAGGCGTTTTTTGCGCGCGTAGCCATAGCTACGGGCAAAAAAAACAACGAAGTATAACAAAGGGGAATAAAACCAAACCGGACAGTTATTGCGGACACGTTCCTTAACCGTCTGGCCTCAAACTATTTGGTTTTCCTTAAAGTTAATTTTACCAGAAATACTCGAAGGCTAAAGAGTTGTTAATATCAAATAATCCATTTGATATTCCCTATTTTTATACAATAATTACTCAAAACCAAAAGAACTGCGCAATGCTGAAAAGATTTACAAAACTATTATATGTGTTTGGGCTTACTTTGTTGGTATATGGGTGTACCTCCAATGCCAAGGATAACGTGGGCACCAATACGCCTCAAGCCAAGGATAATTTAAACAATCCTAATGATTTGCCTTTGGATAAAATTAAGCTGCCGGATGGATTCAAGATTTCTATTTTTGCCAATAATATCAATGATGCCCGCTCGCTCACCCGAGGAGATAAAGGAACCATCTTTGTTGGAAATCGCGGAGGAGGAAGTGTGTATGCAGTAGTAGACAACAATGGCGATTATAAGGCAGATAAAACGTATACCATTGCCTCAGGGTTGGCCATGCCTTGTGGTGTCACTTTTAGAAACGGTAGTTTATATGTGGCTGAGGTAAATCGCATTTTACGCTATGATAAAATCGAAGATAACCTTGCCAACCCTCCCAAACCAGTAGTAGTGTATGATAAATACCCTACTGACCGTCACCATGGTTGGAAATTCATTGCTTTTGGTCCCGATGGAAAGCTATACGTACCAGTGGGGGCACCTTGCAACATTTGTGAAAGATTAGACAACCCAATGTATGCTTCTATCACCCGAATGGATCCGGATGGTTCTAATGTAGAGGTATATGCAAGTGGGGTTCGTAATAGTGTAGGCTTTGACTGGCACCCAGATACTAAAAAACTTTGGTTTACCGACAACGGACGAGATTACTTAGGAGACGATTTACCATCTGATGAGCTCAATTATGCTCCCAAGAAAGGGATGCACTTTGGTTATCCTTATTGTCATCAAGGAGATACTAAAGACCCTAAGTTTGGTGACAAACGACCTTGTGACGACTTTACGCCTCCTGCCCAAAAGCTTGGCGCCCATGTAGCCTCCTTAGGAATGCGCTTTTACACCGGAAAAATGTTTCCCAAGAGCTACGATAAAAAAGCGTTCATTGCCCTGCACGGCTCTTGGAATCGCAGTAAAAAATCTGGTTATAAGCTGGCGTTAGTAAATACCAAGGGTGGAACGGTAACCGAATTTGATACTTTTGCTGAAGGTTGGCTCAATGAAAAAGAACAATTGGCTTGGGGACGTCCAGTAGATGTGTTGCAAATGCCGGATGGCTCTATGTTGGTATCAGACGATATGGCCAATGTAATCTACCGCATTACTTACCAGAAATAATCAAGCCGATTATTGATAAAAAATCATTTACAAAAACGCCCTGTTCTACAATGGTAAAACAGGGCGTTTTTGATTGTTCCATCAGGTTTAATCCAAGCCTTCAGCATTGGCTACGATCTCAGCAAGATCAAAGACCATGACATCATGTTCACGTTCTTTATTTTTTACACCATCAGTCATCATTGTCATACAAAATGGACAAGCTGCGGCAATTACGTTCGCTCCAGTATCCAATGCTTCTTCAATACGAGCCACATTGATGTCTTTGTTACCCTTTTCGGGCTCTTTGAACATTTGCGCTCCACCTGCACCACAACACAACCCTTTGGTACGACAGCGTTTCATTTCTACCAAGTCGGCATCTAATTGCTCCAAAACCTGGCGAGGAGCCTCATAAATGTCATTGGCTCGTCCCAAGTAGCAAGAGTCATGGTAAGTAATTTTCTTTCCTTTGAACTCTCCCCCACCTTGCATTTTTACTTTTCCTTCGTTGATCAATTGCTGCAAAAAAGTAGAATGATGAATCACTTCATAATCGCCTCCCAATTCTTTATACTCATTTTTCAAAATATTGAAGCAATGAGGACAAGCAGTTACAATTTTCTTGACATTGTATTCGTTCAACAACTCAATGTTGCCAATGGCTTGCATTTGAAATAAGTCTTCTCTTCCGGCTCGCTTTGCTGGATCACCCGTACAAGATTCCTCAGTACCCAATACTGCAAAGTCAACGCCTACTTTATTCAAAATCTTAACCATTGCAATGGTTACCTTCTTATAGCGATCGTCAAATGATCCGGCACAACCTACCCAGAACAATACTTCTGGAGTTTTTCCTTCTGCTGCCAAGTCTGCCATTAAAGGCACTTTATATTTTATTTCGCTCATTTTTTATGTTTTAAATACAATATTTACACTGGTTTTCCTGTTGTAAGTTTTCTTTATTATCTCAGAATTTACCTTATGTTAGGATCTTTTCCCGGTGTAATTCCTCCTTTTTTACCTTTATCGTCTACGTTGATTTGTTTGTCAGAAAACGCATCATAATTGATAAAACTTTGGGTGAGTTTGTCCAATGATGGACGAATAAAAAGCGTCATCCCAAAAATTACCAAAGACAAAGAAATAGAAACCGCTACATTGTTCTTCTTGATCTCGGCTATTTCGTCCAGGTCTACCGTGGCTTTGATGTATACATAAAAGCTAATCAAAATCACCAATACACTAAAAACCAACGAAATCGCATAAAACAACAAGAAATACCCCAGTGAAATCAAAAATATTTTACCTGTCAGGTTTCCTCCGTAGTTAAATACCATCGTTCTCAGGGCAGCGCCCGAAGAATCAATGCTATTGTGGGTAAGTAACAGTGTGCATATGATCAAGACCCCTTTGAAAATGGCAATAGAGGTATTTCCTTGTTTTACCATTTGTAAGGTACTTTCACGCAATACCAATTTGTCTATCACCCTTAAAGATATATAGATGGTGAGTAGCCCAAAAATGAGTGACAGCGAGGTATCATACAACGAAAAAATAACATTGTTGTCCATGACCGAGCGTTTAAAAGTTTAGATGTTTCGTTTTTAAGTTTTCAAACAAGTTAGTTAGTAATAGAAGTCATATTGACTTCATCTTTTAGTTATAGTAGCCCTTTATAGGCTCTATATCTTTGATGGTGTAATTGTTGAACCCATCCTGACCAAACGCCAAGCGAGCAGGTCCAGTAGGTTCACATAAGATGTATTTTTCTCCACGATAGGTAATGTATTTTTGATAAGGCTTGGGCACCCCCTTAATCGCTAAAAACAAATGTCCCGGAATAGTAATAAATACAATTTTATAACGTGGATTGTGTAAAAGTACACTCGCAAACAATACTGCTTTGGTATCACAATCGGCGTAGCCATTGGTCAAAGCTAAAGATGGCGGAAAAATTCCTCCAGTCTGCTTATTATTGAATACGTCAGCCGGAATTTTATATGGGATATCTTGACAAAACTTGAGCAATTCATCTATTGGTTTTTGAAAAGAACGATCATTGCCTACTTTTTTCATAATCATTTGATAAATAGGCTTGGTAATGTACTTACTTATCTCAACCAAACGGTTATAGTCAGGGCTGGCAACGTTGTTTTTTACTCTGAAATAACCTCGTTCTGCTACTCGGCGAATTTCGGAGTTGGACCTAAACGATCGCTCAAAAAAGTCGCGTGGTAATCCAAAAGAACGATTGATGTTGTCTACCGGAGATTTGGGGTTTTGCCACTTCATTTGGGTACCACGATTCACCACATCCCGATATACATAATCAAACAAATAGTTGCTTACCCGATTTTTTACTCTTTGGTGGTTTTTCGCTCTGGTAAGCTGAATGCTTGCATTGTCGGTATACTCGTTTTCTGAAACAGTATTACCACCCGACGATCCCGTTCCACTCGATTTACCTCCATCAGACTTGCTCTTGCCCAGCGGCCCTCCGTCTTTGAATAAATCACTGTAATCTTCACTGATGGTCTCTCTCCCTTTCCTTACAAATTCTTTGAACTCACTACTCAGATTGCCCGCTACTGCCATCAAGGCTACTAATACGATTACCAGAATGAGGGCTAGTTTGAATAACCGACCAATAAACCGAAAAAGTCCCATAAAGTTAATTTTTGAATGACTGCATCAATAATAAAGTGGCAATAAGTAATTACTTGATACTTTTTCTTAAAATATTGATTTTTTTTAATATTTCCCGACTGGTTTTTTCTTTTTTTGCGAATTTTCTAGTTGTAAGCCAAAGCTAATCGGAAACCCTGACAGTAAGCCAAGGAAGAAAGGAGTCTTTTACCACTCCTTTCTTTAAGTAACGCGTTCACAATGACTGACAGATCATATTAATCGTTGATATTTTCGGCCCAATTGAAACGATCGGTAGGAGAAAACTGCCAAGGTGCCATGTTGTTTTCAATATTGGTAAACATTGCATTCCAAGACTGGGGGGTGTCTGCCTCTTCTAAGGCTACGTAACGACGCATTTGTAAAATAATAGACAATGGATCGATATTGATTGGGCAAGCCACTGTACAAGCATTACAGGTAGTACAAGCCATCAATTCTTCTTTGGAAATGAACGTATCACTGTACAATGCATCTCCTTCGCCCAAGGCTTTCTCTAAATCCTTGTCCTTTGTTTTAGCCAAATTATCTCCCACTTCTTCCAAACGATCCCGGGTGTCCATCATCACCTTTCTTGGAGATAGCTTTTTACCGGTAAGGTTGGCCGGGCAATTGGATGTACAACGCCCACACTCAGTACAAGAGTAGGCATCCATTAAGTTTTTCCAAGTCAAATCGTTTACATCTTTGGCTCCAAAACGATCAATTTCTGGCATATTGCCATCGTCTTCTTTCAACCCAAGGGCCAGTTGTACTTCATTGGTTACTGACTCCATGTTGTCCATATATCCCTTGGCTCGCAAATTTGAAAAATAAGTATTTGGAAAGGCCAACGCGATGTGCAAGTGCTTGGAGTAGGTAACATACACTGAGAAAGCAAAAATACCTAAAATGTGAAACCACCAACCTACTCGCTCGATGGCTATCAAAGTAGAGTTAGGTAAACCATCTAACAATGGAACAAACATTTGGCTAAACAAGAAGGGGTTGGGTCCTGTATTACGGTAATGAGGGACTTTATTTTCTTGCAGAACAAGGTCAGCCCCATTCATCAATAAGATAGCCGTCATCAAGGTAATCTCAATTACCAGGATCAAGTTACCATCTAAGGCAGGCCAGCCCTTCATTTCGGGCATCTTAAAGCGGGGTACTTTCAATACGTTACGACGAATCAAGAATATGACACAAGCCAATAATACACCTACCGCTAAAAACTCAAAGAAACTAATCAAAATGGCATAAAAACTTCCCAAGAACCCAGCAAATGCCCGGTGCATCCCAGTAATACCATCTATGATAATTTCTAATACTTCTATATTGATTAAGAGAAAACCAGCGTAGATTACAAAGTGCATGGCCCCTACCAAGGGTTTATCAAACATTTTCTTTTGTCCAAAAGCAATGCGAAGCATGGTTCCCATTCTAGCCGAAGGATTATCTTTACGCGACAAAGACCTACCCAAACGGATATTGGATCCGATGCGGGAAACCCTTCGATATATCAGGTAAGCAGTCACCCCCAATGCAATCAAAAACGCAACCTGTGGTAAAAATTTCATAGTTTAAATGTATTTATAAATTTGAATACGTATAAATCTGTATAAATTTTATTGAAAAAAATTTGTATATATTATTTCGATCTGTACTTTTGCACTCCCAATCTGAGAAACAAAACGGTGCCATAGCTCAGTTGGTAGAGCATCGGACTGAAAATCCGTGTGTCGCTGGTT
>CALDJV010001109.1 GCA_937899305.1 uncultured Cytophagaceae bacterium | reverse complement strand
CAATTAAACATCAATAATCAATACGTCGCTTTGCGTAACCATTTAACAATGCAACAATAAGCGAAGCGGAACCATATAGCCATTTAACAATTAAAATAAGGCATGTCCCAATTATACAAGGATGTCCCCGCGGTAAGTAGTTTCTTTGAATAAAAACAATAACCGCTTATGAAAACTAACTTATTTCTCTTGCTATTGGGGATTTTTATTGGACAAATAGGATGGGCTCAACCTCCCTACTATAAGCCCGCTGCCAATCATACTGTACTCTCCAACCCACTGTATTTAGGTTATGGGCTAGATCTCAAAGGAACCGATAACTTGATAATGCTCCCTGAAAATCGGCTCAACCCGAACAGTCGTCACATTGGGGTACATTATATGTTACTTAAAGCCCAGCAAACCAGTAATTTACCTCCGGTATTTTACCTAAGAGGTGGGCCAGGTGAAGCAGTGTACCCTGAGGAGTTTTACAAGTATTTTACTCGTAGCAACCATTCTAAGGCCTTGGCTTTTGAAGTAAAGCAACTCAACCAAAATAGAGATGTGATTTTAATGAGTCAAAGAGGGGCCAGTCGTTCGCCAGGGTTACCCATGTTTCAGTTCAAGTATCGTTACCTGGTGGGTAACCAAACAACACCTTTAGATCCAGAAAAAATAGGGCAACGACAGGCCCAAGCCCTCCAGAAAAAACTCGTTTACTACAAAAAACAGGGATTAGATCCAGCCGGATATGATATTATCAACCTTACTGAAGACATCGAGGATGTACGTACATATTATGGCTATGACAAAATAGCCCTGGTAGGCAATAGCTTTGGTTCGCAAACCGCTCTAGCTTATCACAAACGCTACCCTGATAGAGTAGACCGTATGCTACTATCGGCGATAGAGCCCCTCGACCACGCCTATGATGATCCACAAGGGGTTTGGGAGGTACTCGAGCGAGTAGCCAAAGAAGCTGAAAATGATCCAGCCATCAAGGCTCAATTACCTAAAATAGGCCTACTCAATGCCTTGAAAACCATTGTAAAACGACTTGAAAAAGGGCCAATACAGGTGAAACTCGATATTCCTGGCAAAAAGCCTCAAACCGTAACCATAGGAGTACACGACTTTCAGCACACCTTGTTTCATCCTTTCTCGCGAGGACGCCTCAAACGATTAGCGTCTTGGCCCAAGTACATCACAGAATTGTACAATGGCGATTATCGTACGTTGGCGTATTCCGCGCTCAAGCGCAGGGTGGGCCATGACTCAGAGGAGATTATGCCTATTCAAATGGATAATAGTTTGGGAATCAGTGCCAAACGCGAAAAACAGCTGAACAATCGCCCGGCAGTACGTTGGTTGGGAGACATCAACGCCGAATACAAAAATACTCGAAAGGTAACCACTTCTCCGGTAGTCAATGATGCGTTTCGAACCCATACCAAGACTGATGTTCCAGTATTGATGATTCACGGAGAAATGGACAAAAATACGCCCTTGAGCAATGCTCACTTTTTGATGCAATACCTCAAAAACGGGCATTTGATCCAAACCAAACGAGGTACCCATGGCAACAAGTGGAAATTGTTTTTACGAGATCAAAAGCTAGGCAAAAAAATCCTCCAGTTTATGGCAGTAGATTTTAATCAAACACCATTTCAAGAATTCAGGAAAACACTTCCTAAAACCTATGAATTTCCTCCTCTTAGATTTTTACCCATTCAAGGGAAGGCCCTGTTTGAACGTCTTTGGGAGGATAAATAATTTCATGAAAACCCCTCATGAAACACTGATTTCATGGGGGATTTTTGTATATAATCAACCAGAACTACCCACCACATTCTGCCTTGAATTTATCAAATAACTTATCAAACTCAGCTGACTTGTCCCCTTTGAGGTACTTTTTGCGAATTTCGTTCATGAGTTTCATCTGGGCCCGTGCTTCTTTCTCAAGTTTAAGCATATCGGCTCCTACTGCTTTTTTGGCGTTGTTTTGCAACTCTACCATTTTGCAACGTAGCTCGGCCGCTTTTTTGGCGTCGGCATCCAGGCCACCACCGCCACAAGCCGTCATTGCGAAAAATACCAAGCCAATGAGGCCTACACGAATTGATTTAAGTGTTGTCTTCATCATCATTTTTTTAGATTAAGTGTTAAAAAAATAGCCGCGAATTTCTTGCCACATACCATTGTTTCATCATCCTGACTCAAATCAATGCATGGCCTGATTTATATCATATAATTCGGGCTTAAAAGTTTACTATTTGCTAGCCTCAAAATATTCTTAGTAACGCTTTCAAAATAAGTGTCCGATTTGGTCATATGCATGAGTTTGTTGGGTGAGGCACTTTTTGCGGGAATAGCAGGGCTATTGCCAAGAAAAGTAACGAAATCTAGCAACTCAGGCAGCAGAGCAAACTAGACAGGTATTGCGAACGCGTTACTTAATCAAAACGATCAACTACCTTAGAGATGAAACAAAGAGAATTAGTAAGTAGCATCATGACCGATCATCCAGTGACCATTACTTTGGAAGATACTTTGATCGACGCCCAAAAATTGATGGAAGACCGCAACATACGTCATTTACCCGTAGTGGATAATCAGCAGATTATTGGTATGGTGAGCTATACCGATTTGATGCGGGTAAATTTTGTGGATAATTATGGCAAGGGCAATGATAATATTACGACTACGCTTTATAGCGTGTTGAGTGTAGAACAAGTAATGGTAGAAGATTTGGTAACGATTAGCACTGAGACTACCATTCGAGAAGCCGCAGAAATTTTAAGTCAAAAAGAATTTCACGCTTTACCAGTGGTAGATCATAACGGCCTGGCAGGCATCTTAACGACTACCAATCTCATCAAGTATCTGTTAGAGCAGTACAATTAAACCATTGGTTAGGTTTTGTAGTGCATAGTAAAACACCTGATAGTTTTTAGAAAACTATCAGGTGTAAATACTAAAAAGCCGCTTTGTTTGCTGCCAAATATTTCTTACTATTTAAACCCCAGTGTAACTAAACGGGCTCACTGCGCGCAACTCAGATTTTACTGCTTCTGACACCTCTAGTTCTTCTACAAAAACTTTGATAGACTCTGAAGTGATTTTTTCATTGGTACGTGTCAAAGCTTTGAGCGCTTCATAAGGCTTGGGGTAGCCTTCTCGACGCAAAATCGTCTGGATGGCCTCTGCTACTACCGCCCAGTTGGCCTCTAAGTCAGCATTGATTGCAGTTTGATTAAGTTGTAATTTGCTTAGCCCTTTCAAAGTGGCTTTGATCGCAATGAGCGTATGACCTACTGGTGTACCCAGGTTTCTCAACACCGTAGAATCGGTCAAATCGCGCTGAAGGCGAGAAATAGGAAGTTTTTCCGACAAATGAGTGAAAATGGCGTTGGCAATTCCTAAGTTTCCTTCTGAATTTTCAAAATCAATTGGATTTACTTTATGTGGCATGGCCGATGACCCCACTTCTCCCGCTTTGATTTTTTGGGTGAAGTAGTTCATCGAAATGTATTGCCACACATCCCGGTCCAGGTCAATCAAAATGGTATTCAATCGTTTGAAATTGTCTAGCCAAGCCGCCAAGTGATCGTAATGCTCAATTTGAGTGGTAATTTGGCTACGTTGCAAGCCCAACGAATTCACAAAAGTATTGGCAAACGACACCCACTCTACCTCTGGATAAGCCACTTGGTGCGCATTGAAGTTTCCAGTCGCTCCCCCAAATTTGGCTGCATGTTTCAAGCCTTGCAATAGTTTCAACTGCTGATCGATTCGATCTACAAAAACCATCAATTCCTTGCCCAAACGAGTAGGCGAGGCGGGTTGTCCATGGGTACGGGCCAGCATAGGCACCTCAGCCCAACCATTGGCCAATTCTTCCAAACGGTCTCTTAGTTGTTGCCAAAAAGGGAGTATGGCCTGCTCGGTAGCTTCTTTGAAAAGCAGCGGAATAGACGTATTGTTGATGTCTTGTGAAGTAAGCCCAAAGTGAACAAACTCTTTGACATTTTGTAATCCCAACTCATCAAACTGCTGTTTGATAAAATACTCCACCGCCTTGATGTCGTGATTGGTCGTTTTTTCTATTTCTTTGATCTCTGCCGCCTGTTCTACGGTAAATCCCTCATAGATTTTGCGTAATTCAGGAAACAACGATGCATCTACTTCCTTCAATTGGGGCAAAGGTATTTCGCACAAGGCAATAAAATACTCGATCTCTACCAATACCCGATAACGAATGAGCCCAAACTCTGAAAAGTAGCTGGTCAAATCGCTTACTTTATTGCGATAACGCCCGTCTATGGGCGAAATGGCTGTCAATGTATTTAAATCCATATCCCACTCATAATTAAAAATAGCAAACCCTCATTGGGTCACAATCATTACAACCATCAATGAAAACTTGTACTTCATCTACAAAAGTCAAAATTATTCAAACTTCTTCACTTGGACAATCATAAGCTTTTTTAAATTGCTGTCCCAAAACCAATCCCTTAATTTACCGATGGAAAACCTAGATTACTTTGATGATAACATGCAGTACTTGGGTACTACCACCCGACAAGCAGTACACGAGCAGGGCCTATGGCACAAAACGATTCACTGTTGGGTATTACGAAGGGGTACTTCAACTCAAAGTACCAAGGAGGATAAAATAGATGTGGCAGACCATACCGTGGTGTTTCAACAAAGGAGCGCCCAAAAAGAATACAATCCATTGGTATTGGATATTTCGGCCGCAGGACATTATGCCGCTGGCGAAACCGACCAGGATGCCATCCGGGAAATTGAAGAAGAGCTCGGCTTTAAGGTAGATTTTCAAGACCTCCTATTTTTAGGCATTTTACAAGAGGCCAACATCATTCCTGGTCAATATGAACAAACTGCAATCAACCGTGAATTTTGTTATACTTATTTTTTAGAAGACAACCGCCCCTTGCACCAATACCAAATCCAAGAAGAAGAAGTGGCCAATGTCATTCAGATTCCTATTCAGGAAGGATTGAAATTATTTTCAGGCGCCAGCCAAACTGTCACTGGACTAGATCGTAACAGTCAATCTACTACTTACCATTTGGAAGATTTTCTACCCCGCCACCTTACCTATTATCTCAAAATATTTATTATGGCCGAGCGCTACTTTGAAGGCAAAATGCACTTGGCCATTTGATTATTGAGTTTAAAGTCAAGAATGACATATCCGTTTCACTCGCATAGAGAATACCCTCATTTAACTACCAAACAAGTAATTGACCATTACAATCGAGGGTGGCAAAATATAATTTCTACCCAAGGAAAAGTAGGGGTAAAACTTTTCACGGAAATGGTCTCTGGCAATGCTAGTCTCGACCAGTATACAAACAAGCCCCAAACTCGAAGGTTTCAGTATTCAATGTACGCATTTCGAACAAGTACCAACCAAAGCTGATTTTAATACCAAAAACCTGTTCTCCTCGATTATTGGTCAACCATCGGACATGATCAAAATATTTTGAAGCCTCATTGCCTATCTTATTTTCCAGGGCCAAACTTGAGATGAGCATAGGTAATGGTATTGTTTTTATTAATTGACCATCACTATGATATACCCAAAGCTGGTTTTTTTCAGTATCTTTTGGGTTTAGTTTTACAGCAATGACTTTACGAAATGAAAAATCAGGAAGCCCTCGAATTGTCATTCCCTCTTCTATAATTTTTACCGTTTCTCCCTTATTCTTCCATTGAATTCCTTGAGTAATAGAGTTCACAAACTCCCAGTAACCCTTACTACCTACGGCCAAAGCCCCTCCTTTTTTAAAGTTTACTTTCACCTTGGCACTGGTTTCGTTGATTACAGCAAATTCTCGTATTTCCATCTCTAAATATACCTTTCCCAACCATAAAGTCTAAATAAGGTCTCACCTTCGAAGCAGTAAAAGAATACATCTTTAAAGACTTGATAAGCCGCAACAAAAACCGGTATTTCAATGTCGATTTTTATCAACTCTTCAAAAAAATGGTCATTCACGTACAACGAGGTTTCTTCTATAAACTCTTGTTCATTAAGTGGAGATAAATCATTAAAACCTTTGAATGTTTGTTGTAGGGCTTCAGCTTCCTGCTCACTGGTGCAGGTAAACGTTAAACACAAAAACAAAAAAACTTCTAAATCGTCTATGTCCTGTTTATCGCATTCAAATATAAAAAGCCTTTCATACATAGTTTGGTTGGTAAATATCAAAAACTCTTCTACCGATTTAGTTTCAAAATCTAACCCAATGCTCAATTTGGGTACTCGTTCTACGTAAAAGAATTCTGGAATAGGTGTCTCTATGTTTTTAACCAGTTCTAACTGGCGAATTACTTCTCTTTTTTCGTAAGGTATTATGTTTCTCTGCATTGGTTACACTATCAATTGGGTTTTCTAACTATTGGCCGTTTTCTCCTCGGTTTTTGCCTCCCACCTCACCTGCTTTAACACGAATTTAACACGCAAAAACGCGTTTTACAGTTATATTTGAACAGATTCAATCTTAAAATGATGATTCTTTATGAAGAAAATTTTATTTGCCCTTGCATTGCTTATTGGGAGTTTTGCCACTCAGGCTCAAAACTTCAAAACAATAAAAATGGCTGAATTGGAAAAAATTATTCAACCAAAAGATGATAAAATTTATGTAGTCAATTTTTGGGCTACTTGGTGTCGTCCTTGTATCAAGGAACTTCCTTATTTTGAGCGACTTCAAAAAAAATATGCTGATAAAAATGTCAAAGTTATTTTGCTGGCGGTAGAAGATGCCGAACAAAAGGTAAAGATTTTTATTAAAAAGAAGAAAATACAAGCTCAGGTTTATTTACTCACCGATGCCAAAGTAGATCAATGGGTCCCTAAAGTAGATAAAGATTGGGATGGTGCCATTCCGGTTACTTTGTTTATCAATGGAAAAACCAAAAAACGGGAGTTTCATATGGGTGATATGACCGAGGCTGATCTGAATAAAAAAGTAGAATCAATTGTAAAACAAACCAAGTAATACATTTTATGAAAAAGTTATCAATATTACTTTCTTTGACCTTTATGGTTTGCCTTACGTTGAGCACTCAGGCTCAGGAAGGCATGGTGGGCAAGGTAATGAAGGATTTGCCTAAAATGAAAGACGCCACCAATGGAGGGAAAATGGTCTCTTTGGCCAGCTTCAAAAATGCCAAAGGTTTTATCTTAGTCTTTACCTGCAATCACTGCCCCTTCTCTAAAGCCTACGAAGCTCGCCTCGTTGCTTTGGACAAAAAATACAAGAAAAAAGGATATCCAGTGATTGCAATCAATCCGAACGATCCTACGAAATACCCTAGTGATAGTTACAAAGCTATGATTGTTCGTGCCAAAGAAAAAGGCTTTACTTTTCCTTATTTGGTAGACGAAACCTCTGACATCGCTCGTGATTATAAAGCTACCAAGACTCCTCACACCTATATCTTGAAAAAACAAGGGAACAAATACAAAATAGTGTATGTAGGAGCCATTGATGATAGTGCCCGTGATGAAAGCAAGATTTCTGATAAATATGTAGAAAAAGCAATGGCTGAAATTTTAAAGGGGAAACAACCTTCTAAAAATTACAGTCGTGCTGTGGGTTGCTCTATCAAGATGAGACAGTAAATTCTATGTTTATTCATAAAAACGAGGCTTTCAGCGAAGTCTCGTTTTTTTATTTCTAGAATATGACATGATGTAATACTTTTGTAGGATTAAATGCATCTTTTAAAAATAATGAATAAAAATCAATTATTTTTTTATTTTCTTACTTCAGATTAAAATTCCTTAAAGTATATATTAATTCACTTTTATACCTTCAACTTACATTTATAATTTTCAATCCTTTGATTTTAACAGTATTAATCCCCTTCTATAGTTTCCTCCTCAATAACATAAACCACTTTAAATCAGTATTTAAAGAATATATAATAGGTATTTTACCTATACATATCCAAAAAAACCTTATTACTTATACCTATTTTTTTTACTAGCCAGATATAATACATATTATAGGCAACTTTATAACTATATACGTTTATAATTTACAATGACAAATTTTTACATTTGTAATATTTAATATTTGTCCTTAAAAAACTGTAGGCCAAATTACTATATAATTAAAAGATTTGCCTTCTAATTTAGTTAATCTGGTTAACTAAATTAGGAATATTACCTATTATACCTTTACTTTGTAATAATAAATTTAGTAAGAGATAGTGTCATGCTCCAGTTTTCACGCACCCACTTTCAAGTAGAGAGGTGTTATGTTT
>CALDJV010001108.1 GCA_937899305.1 uncultured Cytophagaceae bacterium | reverse complement strand
ATATGATATCAAGGAAGGAGTTTTATCGACCAATGAAACCTCACAACTGGGTAAGTGGATACAGCAAGCTACTCAGGATAATGCCAATTTCAGAGTAAACAAGGGCCTGTTTGCAATTCGCAATTTATTTGGTGAAATCCCTGCTTTGCAAACTGTACTGAAGAATCCTCGCTTAACTCAAATATTAGCAAGTCATTTTCCGAATCAAAATTATAACTGTATCAAAGCCTTGTTTTTTGACAAGCCTCCTCAATCAAATTGGGTAGTCAATTGGCACCAGGATTTGACCATCAACGTAAAAGAAAAGCCCGAAGTCCCACCAACTCATTTCGGGCAATGGATTCAAAAATCTCCGTTCTGGTCGGTACAGCCACCATTGAACTACCTACAAAATATTGTCACAGTGCGATTGCATCTAGAGGATTGTTGGGCAGACAATGGGGCGGTAAAAATACTGGCTGGCTCACATCAACCAGGCATTACTCCAACCCAGGACCTCCCCCAATTGAAAGCAGATTTTACGGAAGTTATCTGTGAAGTTCCACAAGGAGGAGCTCTGGTTATGTCACCTTTGACTTGGCATGCTTCTTCTAAAAACCGTAGCAACCGTCACCGTCGGATCATTCATTTAGAATTTAGCGATATGCAATTACCACAAAACTTGGCTTGGGCTGAATGTTATTAAAATTTCCTATTGTTTCGCTACGCTTATTGCTCTATTGTTCCGCCTTCGGCTAATGGTTGCGCGAAGCGATGATCAATTTCTTTCTATTGTTAAATGATTGCGCGAGGCAATGAAAAACTATGGACTATGGACCGTCGACTGTGGACTAAAGAAACTATGGACTCAAAAACAAAACTACCAACTACTGACTACTAACTCCTAACTAAAGAAAACTAAAAAAACTATGCATTATCAAACCATCGTGATTGGCCTCGGTTCTATGGGCGCCGCTACCACCTACTATCTGGCCCAACGAGGAGTCAAAGTGTTGGGATTGGAACAATTTGCCCTGGTACACGAAAACGGTTCTCATACTGGTCAGAGTCGAATTATCCGTCAGGCTTATGCCGAACACCCCGACTATGTACCTTTGCTTCGTCGAGCTTACGAAAATTGGTCAAAATTTGAAAAACTGACCGGAGAAAAACTCATCAACAGGGCCGGCTTGGCATACTTTGGGCCACCTCAGATGCCTTTTATTCAGGGAGTAAAAACATCGGCCCAAGCACATCATATACCAGTAGAACAGTACACTCATCACACTGGCCAAGCCAAGTTTCCTTGGGTTAACCTTCCTGATACATATCACGTGGTTTGGGAACCAGATGCGGGTTATGTAATTCCCGAAAATACCATTGCCCTCTATGCCCAACAAGCCCAAAAACTGGGTGCTACGCTGTACGAACATGAAACAGTTCAACGTTGGCAACTCAAAGGGAATCAAGTAGAAGTTATTTCTGATAAAAACAGGTATACCACCGAGAAACTCATCATTACTGCCGGGGCTTATGCTGGTCGCTTGTTACCACATTTAGAGCAACCACTGCAGGTAACCCGACAATGGTTAACCTGGGTGCAGCCCAACCAAACGTCGACATTAGACGAATTGCCTTGTTGGATATTTGAGGTACCTGGTGTGGACGGAATTTATTATGGCTTTCCCGAAATAAAAACACCTTGGCTTTCCAGCAAAGCTACTCAAGTAAGTGGATTCAAGATTGCGCATCATACCCCAGGGCAGGCGCTTACTGTGGAGCAGCTTCCAACCACCCTTGATCAAGCTGCTGTAGTTCAGGAGCAAAGAAAATTGCGGGATTTTATTCAAGCCTATATACCAGCACTTCAAGGTGAATTTGTGGCCATCAAGCAATGTTTATATACTTATTCGATGGATGGACATTTTATGATTGACTATCTACCCAATACCAACCGACGGGTCGTTGTAGCTGCCGGATTCAGTGGGCATGGATTTAAGTTTGTGCCAGCCTTGGGTGAGGTGTTGGCCAATTTGGCGCTGGATGATCCTGAAACAGATGCATTGATCGACTTTTTGAGGTTCAAACGATTTTAGGTTTGGCACTTTCCAAAGCTTGATTGTTTATTTATGACATTGGTAAATGTTCTAAAGGACGCCATACACCTTGCCAATCGTAAAACTCGGTTCCTTTAAATTTTTTCTTATAGTCGTAATGAGAGTTTTCGGCAAAGGAATACCCAGTGTAAACATAGTCTTTACCTGTTTTAAGGGCATACTCAATTTCCATAAGTAAGGTATACAAGCCAGGGCTCAGTGTTGCCTGCTCAGGCAAAAACATGGCATAAATACTAGAAAGTGCGGTGGGGGTGACATCAATAAAACTGATTCCGAACAATTTACCATCTAGATACAGGGCGCATTCTTGGGTACAACCACAGGGTACTTTGGCAGGGTTCCGATCCAGAAAATCATAAATAGAAGAAGGCACATTGTCTTTGAATCTTTTGCAATGCGCATGAAAAATATCTTCTTTTTCAGCCGTGATGGCGGCTTCCCGGAATACAACTTCTACTTTAGCTTCGGTGTTTTTTCGTAAGATTTTACGTTGGCTTTTACTAGGGCTAAACGTATGTACATTCACCCTCAGTGGGATCACAGGAGACATTCTACCATTGTTCCAACTTACCTTATCACGGAAAAAAAAAGTGCCAAAGTGCCTCCATCCATCAGAAAGTAATACCTCAAGTTGACCTGGTGTCAACCGCTCTATTTCCATGTATTTCCAAGGATCTTCCTCTTCCAGCAGTTCCATCAAGTAGCAGTGGTTTATAGTTTTATGATGAGCAAATCGTCTTTTAACTTAAAAAGTTACCTATATAAAACTACAAAAGATTGAGAAGATAAGCAACCCCTTATCATCTGTAGGCGCAATTCAAGAGATCACCTTCATTATCAGAGGTATTTTGATTGAACGATCCAGGTCATTTTTTATAATGATTCGTCTACCCAAACGACTTACTGGGTTTATCTACCAATCAAAATAAACGGAGCCCAGAAGTAAGGTGAAGCATACTTTCCACCCTTGATCATATCAATCTTAGCCTTGTGTAAGGCATCTACCTTACTTTCTTCAGGATGTTGTAGTAATTCTTCGTAAAAATCTTGCATCAATTCCGAGGTAGACCGATCGGCTACTTTCCACAATGACACCATGATATTTTTGGTACCCGCATACAAAAGTGCTCGAGATAAACCAATCACTCCTTCACCTCGTGATATTTTTCCCAGACCAGTTTCACAAGCCGATAAGGTTACCAAATCACTATTTAGTTTGAGATTGTAAATTTCACCTGAGTACAAAATACCATCTTCATTGATGGTACTATCTTGAGCCAATAAAATCCCAGAAAGTTCGGGGGAGTCTTCATTTACAAATCCATGGGTGGCAATATGAATGTAACGAACATCGCTCAACCCACCATTTTTTATAAAAGCTTCGTTTGCCTTTAGATGCGTGTGTACTTCTCCTACCTTATTGTATTTACCAAACTCCTTTAAAATAGATTTTACCTCGTCTTCGGTGGCTTTGAGTGGAGCTACATACTTCCCGTTGAATAACGTACCTCGTGCATCACCCGCACTATTCCTTTGAGCCAAGTCCATGGTTCTCAGTAAAGTAGTCTTAGTTTTGATACTCACTCCACCAATATTTTCATCATCAAATACCGGGGCGAGTGCTACATACTCTTTTCTAGGTTTGTCTTTTAGTCGGTCTTGCTGATGCTGCAAATAAGTTTGATATAGCAGGTTGGCCGAAAACGCATAACTTATCTTGTATTTATTGATCAAGTAAGGTAGTTCGCCGTATTCTTTTCCTTTACAATTGCCACTGGTGATCAGCGACTCAAAAGGAATTGTCGATAAATTACCATCTGGAATGATGATCAAATGTTTTATATATTCGGGTATTTTTTTCGGAAACAGCTGCTTGTAGACCTTATAGGCATACTTGGCATAAACGCTCTTACGTTTAAATACAATCCCATTACGTAGAGCAATCACGTACTTATCAAAACGGTATTCTTTATCCGAAGCGAATACCAGTAAGTCTTTTTTGGTTACTATGATAGAATAAATTTTATTGGCAGTAGAGAAATAAGAGACAATCGCAGAAGAATCATCCAGCATCGTTCGTATTTCATCTAAGGAAGCAATTTTAGTATCATATTTCAACTTATGATACTGAGGAAAATTCTTTTCAAAGTAGTGAATTAGGTAATCATACTCTCGGTTTGCATTGAATAATCTTTCTCGGTAAAGCGACTCAGTAGTACTGTCAGGTTTGGCCGCAATTTCCAGTTTATAATCAGCAATTCTTTTACTGAGTGAATCTTCTTCTATTAATAATGAGTCGGGTATGCCTCCAAACTCTTTGGCCTTGGAATGGGTTAACGACTGAGAAAGCACGGTACTTTTATTCTTTTCGGAAAAATAAAACATATCTTTCAGAAAAGACTTTTTTGTCTTTTCAATATCCAGATTTTTCCCCAACCGATCAATGTTAAATTTATCTGTAAATTTATAAAGGTTGTAACTGGCCCCCACTGCTGCTTTATACAATTTTTCAGCATCCTTTCCCAAAGCAATTTTATCTTTCTCGGTAGAGTGAGAATGACGAATTTTTTCTACCAAGGTATCGCACAAATAATAGGTATCCAGCGCAATTCTAAGTCCCTTTAAATCTGCGTTTCCATCTTTTTCGAAGCCCGCCTGCAAAATGGTGGCTTTGAGTTTTAGAAAATGAAACAAGTCATTCTCTACATAATAATTTTTCAGCGCAGGATTAACGTAAATATTTTCATTGTCGAAATCAGTAATACTCGCATTGAGCGCTTTTTGCAGGTATTCCAGAGCCGTCTCTCGTCTTCCTTGTTCGTTATAAGTTTGCGAAATATTGTAAAGTACATTGGCTACATTGGGGTGTTTGTTTCCATATAAAATACGGTCGCTGTCTAAGGCTTTCTGAAAATTACTACGAGCGGTAATGTATTCGGTCTTGCCATAATAATATATGGCCGCAATGTTATTGTAGGCATTAGAAGTAGTTTTGTTATGCTCTCCGCGCAAATCATAATTGATATCCAGTACTTTGTTGTAATAATCCAGCGCCAGTCCGTAATCATTTCTTAAAAATGCTAAATTGGCCAATCCTAGATAACACTCTACCACCACTGGATGATAATCTCCTACCGTGTATTGAAAAATATTCAGGGCCTTGTTATAATTTGAACGAGCTTTTTCAAAGTCATCCTGCTGCTTGTAAACATCCCCCATCCCCAGGTAGCAATAGGCAGGTTTGGGATTGTTTTTCTTGGTGATTTTACCGTATACCAGCAAGGCTTGCAAGTAATACTCCATTGACTTTTCCCAACTTCGCTTGTCTCGGTAGATGTTGGCAATGGTAGTATAAATGTCTCCCACGAGTACATGATCTTCTTTGAACAATGCCTGAGCCATGTTCAGGGCCTTGTCGCAATTTGCCTGAGCTTGAGCATAACTCCCCTGATTGGCATAAAAAATCCCTAAATAAAGATAAGCTTGAGCTACAATAGGATGTCCATCGCCAAATACTCTGGTCACCATCAATAACGCCAGTTTAAAATCAGCCAAAGCAGGTTTGTATTGATCTTTTAGAAAATGGACAAAACCTTTGCCCATGGTAGCCAAGGCAGCTATTCGGTTAAAAGTACCATTATTCTTTATGATGGCAGCTTTGAAGCGGGTAATTGCCAAGTCATAGTCACCGTTCTCAGTTCTGATGTATCCCAAATTCATCAAAGCTTCTGCTTCCACCTTGGCGTACTTGTGTTTAATGGCATCCTTCCATAATTTCTTTCCCAGTTTGAGGGCTCGTTTCAATTGATAGCTTCTCCACAAACTCTCTATAAATCGGTTTTGTACCTGGAATGAACGGTGTAGTTGATCGGCTTTTTGGAATTCAAAAGCGGCTTTCTCTAAATACAAACCAGCACTATCATATCTGCTGGTAAGCATGAGCATCTCACCAGTTTCTAGCAATCTACTTGCCGTCGTAGTATCGTTGATATTGCGAGAAGATTGCCCATAAACAATGCCTATGGACACATTATAGAGAAATGTAATTAATAACAGTTTATTCAATAACTTCATCGTTTGCTCTCTTCTTTACACTTGATACTTGTTGCCTGCCTAATATTATTTTACTACAAAAATAAGCAATAGTTTTGCCTTTTTGATATATGGCGAATAATTATCGATAGGCTGGAATTATCAAAAGATAAATAACTTTTTGTAGGAGATAAAACCTTTTACTCGTACAATAAGTTCACACTCAGTTTTTTATTATTAGTAATAATC
>CALDJV010001107.1 GCA_937899305.1 uncultured Cytophagaceae bacterium | reverse complement strand
CCTTTTACCGAAATGCCAGCGACCATTAGCGAATTAAAAAACCTCAAGCTTTTGAAAATCAAAAATAATAAATTCAAGATATTGCCTGATGAGTTTTACACACTCGGAAACTTGAAATATTTGGCGATGGGCAGTAGTACCAAAGATCGTTACAACTACGAAGAGATTTTCAAAAAAATGAAGGCTTTGCCTAAACTTGAAACTTTATTCATTCCTTATAGTGGTCTCACAGGATTGCCTGATGTGATGAAAGAATACCCTGCGCTGAAAAAAGTGGTATGGAGAGAATCTGATTGGAAAGACCCTAAAGCAGATGCTAAAAAATGGAGTGACAAGTTCCCTAATTTTGACGTGACTTGGAGCACGCAAAGCACCCCAATGTATTATTTTTATTAATTGATGTAATGCAAAGTCCAACCCAGATAACAACGTCTTGGGTTGGACTTTGTATTTTAATAATCCACTACTTCTATCGCTTCAGTGTTTAAATCCAGACGATACACTTCATCCATACTAAAGTAAACTTGCTGATCGGTAGCCACTACTTGATTCCACTGACTACCTTTTACTGACATCACGATCTTTTTGATGATTCGTCCATTGGCTGGATTTATCTTTTCTACTAAGATTTGTTTTTCCTCCTTGAGGTATTGCACCACAAACAAGTTAGCCTTGTAGAATATACTGTATATATCTCCTTTTTTGGTGTGGGTATCATATAGCATATGGTTTCTCAGGTTATGTCGCCAAGCAATAAAACCATTCTCTTGATTCAAAGCCCACACATCACTCCTTTGGTTTCCTCGGTTTTTCTGACTGAGCACAAAGAGCTGATTACGGTGCCCCATCAAAGGAGTCAGATTATAATCCATCTCGCTGGCCAACGGCTTCATGGTGCCTTCCAGTAAATCTAGCTTAAGTATAACATTGCTATTGCCAGACGTCCCCTGTACATACATAGAGGTTTGGTGTTCCACAAATTTCAAATCCTGTATTTTATCGGGTAACACAATCCTGGAAGGCAACAACTTGTCCCATTTCTTTTTGCCATTGTCCAGGTCCCAGCATTGTACGTGGGTTCCTTCGGGCATGAGGTATACGTGGGTATCAATGTTATCAAATACCAAAGGCATATCTACCTGGTATACCTTACCACTATCCAGATCACGATGAGGACTAGGGGTAAAAAATCGGATGGGTAACAATGTAATGGGGTTGAGCACAACCACACTGGCCGATACCGAAGCTTTGTCCTCTAATTGGTCAGTAAGCACAATTTTATTTTTGATATTATAAAATCCAATTCCTTTGGCTTTAGGGGTTTCCAGGCGGTTTTTCTTTAAGATGTTTCCATTCAAGGTATTGATGGAGTGTAAAATGCGATCCGCGGTCAACACCATCAATTTACGCTGTATAATGTCTACACAATTGGTACATTCTGCCGCAATCTGGTCACGCAAACGCAAAGTCCAGATTTTGGCACCATCTTTCCGGGCAAATGCATATGCATAGTCTTTGACAATGACGTATATTTGTTCTTTATCGTAAACACATCTGAGGTACTGATGACCATCCTTATGAGGCACCGCAAGCACCTGTTCCCAAGTAGTGGTTTTGTTGGCTACCGACTTGTAATCTATCAGTATCTCGTATTTATTTTCTGAGTTTTTCCGATCACTTTCCTCCTTTTTTATCTTGGCTACTACCAAATCAGTCTGGGGTATTTTTTGATCACCTACCAGAGGGACCGTAAGCAATACTTGCTCGGATGAGCCACTGGCTATTTTGCCAAACCGCTTGGTAAAATCAGAGAAAGAAAAATCTTTTTGAGTAATCATCCACACAATTCCACCCAGCACCACCACGGACAACCCAAGGTTTAGAAGCCCAGAACAACCTCTTCTATCTGCCATTTTTGTAAGTTTTTTGTTTTTACAAATGTAATGAATAATTTATCTGTTCCATTCAACACCATCACAAGACGGAAATTAACATAATCAGAACATTGAAACAAGTTACAGGACTCTATAAAAAAGTAGCCTGGGGTATGCTCATCCTGGGTATTTGGATTGTTGTGGGTTATTGCATTCGCCTGGTACGACCCCACCCCCATAGCACTTCACTCAGGTTGTTCCTCAATATGACCTTGTTGGGCATTGTCCCTATTGTAATGGCCATTATGATGTTTCGTAACTTAAAAAAAGCCCAAAAAAAGTAGCAATAGGCTTTTTCTTATCCTTTTATAATGATATTCTCCGTCTCTCTTCAAGCCAATTAACAGGTATAAAACAGCATTGTTTCCGTGAAGCTGGATAAAATTTTGTACTTTTGCAAAACCAATGATCATCAGGCAAAACTCTGATTAGTTATATTTTTAGATAAAAAACCGAAAGACCTTAGTGGGATGAAAAAAGTAGCGTTTTACACTTTAGGGTGCAAACTTAACTTCTCCGAAACCTCTACCATTGCCCGCCAATTTGAAAGCAGAGGTTACAAAAAAGTGGATTTTAATGATTCACCCGATATTTTTATTATCAATACTTGTTCGGTAACTGCCAATGCGGATAAAAAATGCCGTAAAGTTGTCAAAGAAGCCAAGAAAATTTCACCAGATAGTTATGTGGCCATTATTGGCTGCTATGCCCAGCTGAAGCCCAAAGAGATTTCTGACATTCCGGGAGTAGATGCCGTATTGGGGGCAGCTGAAAAATTTATGTTGCTGGATTTACTAGGTACTTTCCAGAAAAAAACCACCACCAAAGTACTCGTACAAGAAGTCACCAACGCCAATGCTTTTACCCATTCTCACTCAATGGGAGATCGGACTCGTACTTTTTTGAAGGTCCAGGATGGATGCAACTACAATTGTTCTTTTTGTACCATTCCACTGGCCCGAGGCAAAAGCCGTAGTGATAGTATTGCCAATATCATTGCCTCTGCCCAAGAGATAGGCCATAGCGAAGTAAAGGAGGTGGTGTTGACCGGGGTAAACATTGGGGATTTTGGTATTCAGGAAGGTCGACGCAAAGAGCGTTTCTTTGATTTGGTAAAAGCACTGGATGAAGTAGACGGACTGGAACGACTTCGTATTTCTTCTATTGAACCCAATTTATTATCTAATGAAGTGATTGAGTTTGTAGCCCGATCTAAGCGTTTTGTACCACATTT
>CALDJV010001106.1 GCA_937899305.1 uncultured Cytophagaceae bacterium | reverse complement strand
AGACTAAATGCCGAACCGACTGAAAGGAGCTCAACGAAGTTAATCTGGCTGACGCATTCACGACTGTATTTCTTATGAAGTTTCCAAAGAAAATCAATGCGAAATTAATTAGAAATTAACCCAGTAATTCCAATATTACCCTCGCGCTCCCATTCGCATTTTTACAATTTTTACACCCTAAGATAAGGTATGTTTGTGTACTTCCGTAAAACTATAAGCATATGAACAAACACACCTTATTCTTGATATTATGTCTGATAGCACACCAGATTACAAATGCCCAAACTTCTAAAATAACCGAACCAGTCCTGGTTTTTGTAAAGGGAGGTCAGTTTACCATGGGCTGTACCAAAGAACAACATCCATCTTGTATTAGCGATGAAAAACAACCTGTTTTGGTAGAACTCCACGACTTTTGGATTGGTAAATACGAAGTAACCAATGCCCAATATGCTCAGTTTTTGTCACAGATGGGTAATAAAAAAGAAGGGGGAGCATTTTGGTATCGAATGGATAAATACGCCCTAATTAGGCAAACCACCAAAGGAACATTCGTGGTCAAAAAAGGGCTTGAAAATCACCCAGTGGCCAATGTAAGTTGGTACGGAGCCCAGGCTTATGTAAACTGGCTATCTAAGCAAACCCACAAAAACTACCGATTACCCACCGAAGCCGAATGGGAGTATGCCGCACGGGGTGGACAAAAAAGCAAAGGATATGTATATAGTGGTAGCAATACTCCTCAGGCAGTGGCTTGGTCGTCTGAGTTTGCCGAAAACTCCAAAACTGGATGGAAATTCGAGGGAGATGTAGGGACGCATCCGGTAGGGCAAAAAACACCCAACGAGTTGGGCATTTATGATATGAGTGGCAACCTCAAAGAATGGTGTTCGACGGTCTATGATCATATACTCGAAGCAGGTATCAATCCTACTGGCCCCGCCATGGGATCGGCACGGGTGCTCAGAGGAGGAAGCTGGGATAATGAAAATCAGGACGCTCGGGTTTCGGCTAGAGATCATGCCTTCCCTGTCAATCGCTTTGCCGTCAACAAAGGGTTTCGGGTAGCAATGGAGAAAGACATTGCTACCAAAGTAGATGCTTACGTCAAAAAGAAGAAATTTAGCGGGGTCATTCTTATTCGCAAAAAAGGCAAAACCTTGTATCACAAGAGCTTTGGAATGGCCAACCGAGAGAAAAGCATCCCCCATACCAAGCAAACCGTTTACCCCATTGCGTCCATTACCAAAATTTTCACCTCCGTTATTATTTTACAATTGATGGAAGAAGGTAAAATCGATTTGAGTAAAACCATTGGCGATTACCTCCCCAACTACCAAGGTCCCGCTCGCGATAAGGTCACCATCCATCAGTTACTCACCCATACCTCAGGGCTAGCGCGCAGCGAAGACAAACAATCTGAGGGTCATCTTTTTCCCGATATTTATTCCGATTCCATCTCTACCGATGAATTGGTCAAAAAATATTGCAGTGGCGAGCTTATTCACCCCCCAGGGTCTACCTTCAACTATGCCAATGGCGACTATATTATTTTGGGCAAAATCATAGAACAACTCACCAAAGATACTTACCAAAATGTGCTACAAAAACGAATGCTTACTCCGCTGAAAATGCAAAGTAGTGGATTGATTACCAATACCAATCAACCCCAAAACCTGGCCCAAGGCTATACCAGGAGTCGAAAAACAAAAAAAATAACAAGGGATGCCGACAAGCTTTTCCAAAACTACTTTGCAGGCGCGGCTATGTATGCTACTGCCAGCGATCTGGCCAAATTTGCCGATGCCTTGTATGACCAAAAAACCTTGCTCAAACCTGCTACCCTCAAGCTATTTTTACAAAACTACTCCCAAACCAGGGGCTATGGCTACGGACTTTGGGTGAGGCATTCTACTTACAACAAAACCAAAGTGAAAGTAGCCGAACGCTACGGACGCATTTGGGGCATCAATACATTGGTGGGCCGTTTCATGTCGCATGGCATTACCGTCATTGTATTGGGCAATACCAATTTGGTGAATCCTGGAAATTTTCAGCGAGTAGTAGGCGAAATTGTAATGAATTAGCCGGTTTTGAGTCTTACAAAGATAGGCACACAATTTTTCAGCCTCACCAATAACTATCGTTGATGACGCTATGCCCAAACACGCACATTATTACTGATATCTTTAGGAACATGTTCAAAATAAGTTTCCAGGTTTAGTAAAATTGTTCGAAGTTAGACGAGGCGTTTTTTGCGCGCGTAGCCGTAGCTACGGGCAAAAAAAGCAACGAAGTATAACAAAGAGGAATACAACTAAACCGGACAGTTATTGCGGACACGTTCCTTAATAACCTCGATACCCATGAAAACACGCTATTTATTTCTCTACAGCCTACTACTTGTATTGCATCAGCCATTGATGGCACAAATTTCGGCCAAAGAGCTAGTTCAAGAAGCCGATAAATATTTTGAAAAAACCACTAACAATACCTCACCCGGAAGTGCCATAGTGGTGGTAAAAGATGGTAAGGTGGTTTTGAACAAAGGATATGGTCTGGCCAATCTAACACATAAAACTCCCATTACTTCTCATACTGTATTTGACATTGCCTCGGTTTCTAAACAGTTTGCCGCATTTGCCATCTCAATGTTGGTAGAACAAAAAAAGATTGCGCTCAACGACGATGTCAGAAAATACATCCCTGAACTTGCCAATTTTGGCCATACCATTACCATTGATCACTTGGTGCATCATACCAGTGGTATACGCGACTGGACCAGTACTTTGCCCTTGAGTGGTGTGCAATTTGACGACGTCATTTCCTTCGATCAAATATTGCGCATGACTTACCACCAAAAAGCGCTTAACTTTGTACCAGGATCGGAATATAGTTACTCCAATGCAGGTTACAACCTTTTGGTGGAGGTGGTCCAACGGGTGACCAAGCAACCGTTTCGTCAATGGACCGATCAACATATTTTCAAACCATTGGGAATGACTCAAACCCACTTTTCGGACAATTATTCAGAAGTGATTGCCCACCAAGCCTTGAGTTATAGTCGTAACGACTCGAAAAAGTATCAAGTAAGTACCAATCAACTCACTGCCCTAGTGCTCTGGGGCTTAAATAAATTATGAATTAAAATGTTATATTTGTAGCGC
>CALDJV010001105.1 GCA_937899305.1 uncultured Cytophagaceae bacterium | reverse complement strand
TAGGAGCCGCACGACGCACCAAACGTACTTGCTCTAGGGGCTCGTTGGTTTGGTCAGCATTGTAAGCTGTTATGAGGGTCTCAATATCTCCATAACTCACCAATTCGCCTTGCCCAGTTACCAGGGTGTCTTGTTCGCCTGCTACCTGCAACAGTTTATTTTTTACCGCAATACGATAATCGGCATCAGCCAACTTGTTATGGGCTACGGCAATGGCATTGGCCAAGGCATACATACCACAGGTTCCCGCTTGCTGCGTCATACTATCTGATCCTTGGTCTTCCAAATGCTTGACTCTTTGTACCACTTGTCCTTCGGAGGAGGTCATTGTCTTCCCTTCACTCGATGCATCAGTCTTTCGTTGCAGGGGTTCATTCGCCATCTGGTCTACGATTTGCTCTCGTGTGGTATCTACCGCTTGTCCATTGACCACCGCATCGCCTTTGGGAGTGCCATTTTTAGTGTTGTCTATGTAGTGAGCTACTTCGTGCTTCATGTTGAACTCGGTATCTTTTCCAGGCGCAAAATCAATGTTGCTTCCTTGAATCGTAGCTTCGGCGTTCACTGTGTCAGGAAAAGAAGAGTTATGAGTAGCGTTGAGCGTAGAAGTATCCACGCTGTGCTGTTCGCCCATAGTAGCCGCAATCTCTTGAAATTTGGCCGTACCTTTGCCACCCTTGGTGTGGCGTTGTACTGGTTTTTGCTTCGCCTGAATGGGTCTTTGCTTGGCTTGAATGGGTTTTTGCTTCGCCTGAATAGGCTTTTGTTTGGCCTGAATGGGTTTTTGCTTGGCTTGAATGGTTTGATTGCTGGATGAAAATACAGGATTATTTTGCGCCTGAATAGGGTTTGGCGGATTGTTTAAAACTTGTTTATGCATGAATTATATTGAGGTTAGATGATACCTTGATTGTGATTAATCAAGCATCGGTAATGGTGTATTGGTTAGTTGTATTCCATTACAAAGCAGGCTTTGATTTGGTTGCTTTGGATGAATAATCCTGGTAAACTGAATTGCGTCAAGGTGGGCTGTGCAAATACTCAATTATCGGAAAGCAGGCGAGAAATTGAGTGAATTTAGCGGTTATTTTAGTCCTATTCAGTCAAATTAGCTCCATGACTGGTTTAACCTCAAAAAACTGATAATCAAACACTTACTTATTTTCAAGCGATAATTATCCATTTATAATGATCTAATTCCTTACAATTCCCTGTAAATCCATAAAAAACCTTCTAATTTTGTAGGTGACCATATGATTGTAAATGACTTATGAGCAGTAAGATTAGTGATTATGTATTTAATCTAAGAAATCGGTTTTCTCAAAAAGCAGGTACCAATACCACAAGAGCTACTTCTAATTTTCAGGATGCCAAAAACATTGGGATTTTATTTAAGATAGAAGATGATGAAAAACATGATGCCCTCAACGAATTTGTCAAAACCCTTCAGAACGAAGGCAAAAACCTCACTTTACTGACTTATTTTGAGCGCCTCGAGAATAACCCCTATAATTTTCGCTATGAGTTTTTTTCCAAAAAAGACATTACTACGCTAGGGAAAATCAAATCGCGGCCCGTACAAAACTTCATAGAAACCCCCTTTGATTATTTGTATTGTGTCACGGTCAATCACTTTTTACCTTTTGATTCTATATTGTTGAAAAGTCAAGCCAAATGTCGTATTGGGCGGTACTTTCCTGAGCAGGAAGCTTGCTTTGAGCTCATGTTAGATCTTAAAGAAACTGATGGGGTAGATGAACTCATCAAACATATGTTGCATTATACTAAAAAGTTGACTAAAAATTAGTTTTGAAGTCTACAGTTGACAGACCATCGTCCGTCACAAATTGATGGGCGGGGTGGAATAGTTCTAAACAGAAAACTTATTTTACTTTTACTGAACAGATGCTATACGAAAAATTTATTGGAACCGGGGTGGCGTTGGTAACCCCTTTCAAAGAAGACCATACCATAGATTTTGATGCCCTTAAAACCATCTTGAACCATACTTCACAGGGTGGGGTAAACTATTGGGTGGTGATGGGAACCACGGGCGAATCGGCTACTTTGACCAAGGATGAAAAATTGGCGGTACTGGAGTTTGTGCTGAACAACAACCCCCAAAACATTCCGGTGGTATATGGCATTGGAGGCAACAACACGCAGGATGTTTTGGATACCATCGACCAAACTCCGCTAGATGGTGTAGAAGCCATTTTATCGGTGAGTCCTTATTACAATAAGCCCTCGCAAGATGGTATTTATCAGCACTATCATATTGTGGCCAATAAATCGCCCAAACCAGTCATTTTGTACAATGTACCAGGACGAACTGCGTCTAACATCACCGCTGAAACTACCCTAAAGTTGGCCCAACACCCCAATATCATTGCGGTAAAGGAAGCTTCAGGAGATTTGGTACAATGCATAGAAATCGCCAAAAACAAACCCGAGGATTTTCTCTTGATTTCAGGAGATGATATGCTCACGATTCCGATGATGTCGATTGGAGGCCAAGGAGTTATTTCGGTACTGGCCAATGCTTTTCCAGCCATATTCTCAGAAATGGTACAAGATGGGCTGGCCGGCAATTTTAGAAAAGCTTCTCAGGGATTGTATCAAATTTCGGGGATCAACCCTCACATGTATACCGAGAGCAATCCGGTAGGGGTAAAACAGGCCATGGCGTTGCAAGACTTATGCACCAATGTGGTTCGTATGCCTTTGTTGCCTGCTTCAGACGCGCTCAAGGCACAAATAGCGGCCCTGATGCCACCCGTTGGGGTTCA
>CALDJV010001104.1 GCA_937899305.1 uncultured Cytophagaceae bacterium | reverse complement strand
GATTTTTTGGGCAATATGCCTCTTAATCAAAATGCTTGCCGCTCACTAATGCTAAAAAACAGCAATTATTGAGAGGGGTAAAAAATAATCAAGAGGCGAAAAAAGCGGGTTTAAAAGCAATGAAAAGGCTTTTTGATCGGATATTCTCAAATAAAAATATAAGCACTACAACAAAAAACCCCTCGAAGTTCGAGGGGTTTGTCTATATTTTGTCTAGAAAAAATAGCGCGTTATTTCAATGAATAAACTCAAAAATTAAGCGCCAACACTTGCTTTAGGAGCGCCTGCCATGATTTCGTCATTGGCAAAGTCGGCATACTGTGCAAAGTTTTTGATAAATTCATTGGCCAAATGATTGGCTTTGGCGTCATAAGCCTCTTTGTCTTCCCAAGTGTTGCGAGGGCTCAATACCTCATCGGGAACGTTAGGACAAGTAGTAGGCATGTTTACTCCAAAAATGTTATGCTGCGCATAATCTACATTGTCTAGTTCACCGTTCAACGCGGCAGTAATCATAGCTCGAGTGTAAGGCAATTTCATTCGTGAACCAACGCCAAACGGACCACCAGTCCATCCAGTATTGATCAACCAAACGTTTACATTTTGAGCTTTCATTTTTTGCCCCAACATCTCGGCATATTTGGTAGGGTGTAAAGGCAAGAATGCGGCCCCAAAACAAGCTGAGAATGAAGGCACAGGATCTTTTACTCCTACCTCGGTACCTGCTACTTTGGCAGTATAGCCTGAAATGAAGTGGTACATTGCCTGGCCTGGAGTCAATTTAGAGATTGGAGGCAATACTCCAAATGCGTCAGCAGTTAAAAAGAAAATGTTTTTTGGAGGCTCAGCAATTGACTGAGGTAGCGCGTTGTCGATGTGGTGGATGGGGTATGAAGTACGGGTATTTGGAGTCACCGTGGAGTCTTCATAATTGACAGTACGAGTACCTTCAAAGAAACGCGTATTTTCAACAATTGCCCCAAAACGAATGGCATCCCAGATTTGAGGTTCTTTTTCTCGAGTAAGGTCAATTACCTTGGCGTAACACCCTCCCTCAAAGTTGAATACTTTGTCGTCTGACCAACCATGCTCATCGTCACCAATCAAGCCGCGGTTAGGGTCAGCTGATAGGGTGGTTTTACCCGTTCCTGACAAACCAAAGAAAATAGCAGTATCACCTTGTTCACCTACGTTGGCCGAACAGTGCATAGAGAGCACTTTTTCTTCGTGAGGCAAAGTATAGTTCAATACCGAAAAAATACCTTTTTTCATTTCACCTGCATATCCAGTACCACCAATCAAAATCATTCGCTTGGTGAAATTTACAATGGTGAAATTCTCCTGACGAGTACCATCCTTGGCCGGATCGGCTTTAAATTCAGGAATATTGATAATGGTAAAGTTGGGTACAAAGTTTTGATACTCCTCAGTAGTAGGACGCAAAAACATGTTGTAACAGAACATGTTGTGCCAAGCCTGGGTATTGACTACTCGTACATTAAGGCGATAAGTAGGGTGGGCACCCGCGTGCATATCGCGTACATATACTTTTTTATCAGCCAAAAAGGCTACCATTTTCTGATGAAGCCCATCAAAGTGTTCGCTTGAAATAGGAAAGTTGATATCTCCCCACCAAACAGTGTCTTGAGTTTTTTCATCCTTTACGGTGAACTTGTCCTTAGGTGAACGCCCGGTAAATTCTCCGGTATCGGCCATCAAAGCACCCAAGTCGGTCATTGTCCCTTCGCCGTTTTTCACCGCTTCTTCGGTCAATTCGGCCGGAAGCAAATTCCAGTGTGCTTCCTTTACGGTTTTTATACCTAAATCCTCGAGTCCACTTTTAGATGATTTCAGTCCAAACTCTTGCATTATATTATTCAATTTTTTTTGAAAACGATGTGAGAAACAGCAAAATTAAGAAAATATTACCGTCTGCTAAACTTGTTGGTTCTTTTTTTAATGTCATCCAGAGACCTAATATTTTATTCAAAATACACCAATGAAGATGACGATGAATTATCTTT
>CALDJV010001103.1 GCA_937899305.1 uncultured Cytophagaceae bacterium | reverse complement strand
TACTGTAAAATTGAATTTAATTTGAAGTAAATTGCCTCAAATGTAATATTTTGTACGTTTTAGTATACTTTACAATCACTAAAACCTACATCAAAAACAACTGGTTAAGCCCTCAAAGTATCTCCCAAAATGCAATAATCATATGCAAAAAATTGTTTCCCTACTCCCCAGTGCCACCGAAATAGTCTGTGCCTTGGGTTTTCAGCATCAATTGGTAGGTCGTTCTCACGAATGCGATTACCCAGCGGACATCTCGCAGTTACCCGTTTGTACCCAGGCCAAGTTTCCTCAAGGAAGCAGTACTGAAATCAACCAAAGTGTAGATGCTTTGGTAAAAAATGGGCTCTCGGTATACGAAGTATTCGGAGATGTGTTGGAAGCTATCAAGCCCGACTTTATTGTCACCCAGTCCCAATGTGAGGTATGTGCGGTGAGCCTGAAGGACGTCGAGCAGGCAGTCTGCCAGCTGGTCAGTTCTCATCCTCAAATTGTCAAACTGGAACCAGTAGGATATCAAGATGTTTTTGAAGATATCTTGAAAGTAGGGCAAGCCCTGGGGGTGGTTTCCCGAGCGCAAAAACTGGTCACTGATTTGCAAAACCGCATTGACCTGATTGAAAAAACGACCCAACAAGTAGCATATAAAAAAAGAATAGTGTGTATTGAGTGGTTAGAACCGCTCATGAATGCTGCAAATTGGGTACCTACCCTAGTAGAAAAAGCAGGGGGGATTAATTTAATGGGAGAAGAGGCCCATCACTCCCATTACATCCAATGGAACGATATCGTATCGCTCAACCCAGACGTGATACTGGTAATGCCCTGTGGATTTGGTATTGCTCGTACGCTAGAAGAAATACAGCTATTAACCCAACTCACTGGCTGGGACGATTTACCAGCAGTCAAACAAAAACAGGTGTATCTCACTGATGGTAATCAATATTTTAACCGTCCTGGACCACGCCTGGCCGATTCAGTAGAAATTATCAGCGAAATTTTATACCCTGAGCTATTTCCTCGAAAACATTCTCAACAAGATTGGGTTGAATTAGAGGAAGCCTTGGCCACAGTTTAGATTCAATATCCCAAGGTACAACTTCTAACCAATAAAACGATTGAAAAATAGGGGATTGGCCTTGACAATCCGTCTGTAGCTTAGAAACTTGAAACAATTCACCGAACACCTTAACACCCCTGAATTTGGCGAACTATTTACTCTAATTATTAGTATTTTTTATTGTGAAGAACATATTACTAGACATTTGGGCGAAAATAGGCAATGAAGACACTGCCAACGGCGCAATCGCCTTCGTTTGACGAAAAATGTCTGATAATATGCGTGAAGAGATAATTCCTTTGCTTACAGTTTGCTGACATAAACCCTACTGTATCTAATACATACAATTCTATTCAAATGACAGTTTATGTCATCCTAATTATTGAGATATTTCATTATTTTTACAGAAATTAGGCTTTTGAGGGTATTCTCTGATTTTAACAATTGAAATTTAGCCATAACCGCTATAAACGAATAAAGAGTTTAGTATGCAAAAAATAAAACACTATTTGAAAAATATATCCTGGGTTGCAAGTGCTTTGTTTGCTTTATTGATTACGTCACATACCGCAAGCGCTACTCACCTGCGAGCTGGGCAAATCACTGCTGAAAGAATATCTAACACCAGTCTCACCTATCGCATTACCATCACCATTTACATGGATAGAGGGCAAGGCAATGCTGATAGTCCTTTTCTAAATGTTTTCTTTGGCGATGGTAACAATGCAGAAGTACAAAGAGTATCTGAGGAATTTATTGGAAACAATACTTCACGTAACATCTATGTTGTAGAACATACCTATCCTGCTCCCCAAGCCTACAAAATCTTTTTTGTAGAAGAAAACCGAAACGCTGGAGTTTTAAATATGATCAACTCAGTAGATACCCCTTTTTCGGTCTCTACCATTTTGTTGATTGACCCATTTTTGGGTTTAAATGATACTCCAGTATTATTGGCCGATCCTATTGATTTGGCTTGTGTAGGTCAGCGTTTTACCCACAACCCCGCTCCTTTTGATCCCGATGGAGACAGCCTTGCTTTCAAATTAGCCATTCCTAAACTGGGCGAAAATACCGATGTCAACGGATATGTAAGCCCCGCCAACCCTTCTTTTGGAGGCACTACCGAAAACGGGGGCACTCCTTTCTTTTCCATTGATCCTTTTACAGGTACCCTTACCTGGGATTCACCCGCCATTGCTGGAGAATACAACATCGCCTTTGAGGTGGAAGAATGGAGAAATGGGGTAAAAATTGGTTCAGTCATCCGGGATATGCAAATCATTGTACTGGATTGTCGTAACCGACGCCCCCGACTCGTACTCCCCAAGGATACTTGCGTGGAGGCCAATACATCGCTAGCCGCCATCATACGGGCCATTGATCCAGACAATAACTCCGTTAGCATTACTGCCGAAAGCGGTATCTTGGAAGACGGATTCAATGTCAAAGCCAACTTTTCACAAGGGTTAGGAGTGCCTTCAGGTGCCTTTACCTGGACTCCAGGCTGTAACAATATTCGAGAGCAGCCCTACCGAGTGGTCTTCAAAGCAGAGGACAACCCAC
>CALDJV010001102.1 GCA_937899305.1 uncultured Cytophagaceae bacterium | reverse complement strand
CGCTTGAATCGGCTATGGACTATGGACTGAATACTATGGACTATTGTAAAATAAAAAGCTAAAATTATCATTTAGGCCTGACCGATTTCTGAAATTGGTCAGGCTTTACTAAATTATTTCTGAGGTTTTGTATTAAATATCCTACTTGGTTGTTTATCTTAGAAAATAATTATTGAAATCACTGATACATTTGAAGCTTACCATTTTACATCTCATAGGGTGTTTGGGTGCATTGTTGTTATTATCACGTTGTGTATTTACCAAAGCACCTTTGCCTTCGGCGCAGCATCCCAATATTACGATGATACCCAAAACCTGGGAAGGCATTTACCAAACCACTGGTGACAAGAAAGCACCTTTGATAGGGGAACGTTACAGCGAAGTCAAACTATTGGACCCTTATCGTATGGTAAAGATCACCTACAAGGTGTTTACCGAAGAAATGCTGAAAAAACATCCTCATCGTGAATACTTTCAGATCATAGGCGATTTTTTGTGGTATCATAATAGTGCTCTGGCGCAACGATTAGATACGCTCAATCACAAAGAAGCATTGTCAGAGAAAGAAGTACAAACAAAACAAGAATTGAAAGAATACGATGAAAAGGCGGGCTTTCATCAAGTATTTCAGCTGAAGCGTAAAGGCAAGTTTTTTATCTACGACGAAAAACTAGAGCATTACCTGGACTTGAAAAAAGGAATATTAAAGACATTTCCTTATACCAAAAACTGGGACGAGAAAACATACCAAGCGAACCTCAAACAGCTCGGAGATAACTATTACCTCAATGTGCAGACGAAGATGTTTGATAAGGCGGATAAAAAAGACGGGCAATTACAGTATGATTGGTACCAATGGTTTACGGTTTGGATTGTTGATAAAGGGCCAGAAGTGGCCATCAAGATGATTGACTTTGGTACAGTGTTGGACCAAATTGATCGCTATCAGAAAATCACTCCTATTCCCAAGCCAGGATCTAAAAATATGGCAATGAATCCATCGGTAACTGCCTTGCAAAAAATGGAAAAAATGCCTGGCTTTTTCAAGTCTGTGGGGCGCCTCAAAAGGGTACAATTAGGAGGGGCACCTGCGTTGGTTGCTGCACCAGACACTTCTCGATCCATGTTTCAATTTTGGCACATTGCTTTTCTGACGGTAGCATTATTGTCGTTTCTGATCTTGTTTTTGCAGCAGAGGTTTATTAGTTAGTAGCTGGTAGTCAGGAGTTGGTAGTTTTTTTAGTCGATAGTCAACGGTCCATAGTCCACTAATTGAATGAAAAGTGAAAAACGTAAAATGATACGTCGCTTTGCGCAACCATTTAACAATGCAACAATCAGCCGTAGGCGGAGCAATAGAACAAAATAGTCCATAGTTTTGCGTCGCTTTGCGCAACCATTTAGCCATTTAACAATGAGCGAAGCGGAGCAATAAAAATTAATGAGCGTAGCGAAACAATAAAACAATCGATTTTTCACTACCCCCTAAAATAAAACAATGGAAGCGCAAAGCACTTCCATTGAGAAACTTGAAAATTTACCCGATCACCAATCGGCATACACTTGCAATTAGCGACTCACAGAGCCGGTTGGGAATGATGAATCACCGAAAGTCAGTGAATAATTTGTTCCGCCTGCTGCACTGGCAGGTACTGATCCTGTCAATGGTTTCAGCGTAAATGGAGCTGCACTATTGTCTGGTACAGGCTCTACAGAAACTACGATGGTAGCCCCTGATAAATTCGTTGGGAATGTCAACCCACTAGGAGCATTCATTAAGAAATCTTCTCCTGGATAAGCCGGGCCACCCATAGGACCACTAAACGTAGGAGTAGGACCCATATCGGCGCCATCGGCAGTCTTGAAAGTTCCAGTACTTACTGGAGTACCGTTGATTACGGCCCAACCTTCGTATACCCAGCCATCGCCTAGGGTTGGAAGGTTTTTCAATCCGGCAGTATTAGAGCCAGTGCTGTTATCTATAAACCATACACCACTCAAAGGATTTTGGTTGCCATCGGTTGGTGTTGCAAGAAAATATTTTCCACTAGAAGTACTAAAGTCACCTACTAATGAGGTAATGTTTACATTGGCAGTGTTACCTGAGAAATCACCTGATAAGATTTTCACTGCTGAAGGAGCAGGATCAGGGTCATTGGCAGGCTCGATAGATAGTACAAAAGCAGTAGCATTGTCTAAGTTAGACTTGCTTACCGAAAAAGTAGTTGCTGATAGAGCACCACTAGAATTTACAGTAAATGTACCTGTACTTACGGGTGTACCACCTACGATTACCCATCCCTCATATACATAATCACTTCCTAAGTCTTCTAGTCCGTTTAGGTTCAAGGTTAGGTCGCCATTGCTAGGAGTACTGTCGTCATTGTTGTTATTACAAGCAGTCAAAGCCAAGGCAAATAGCGCAACGATAAATAAGATTTGTTTTCGCATAAGAGTATATAAAAAAAATGTTTTCTAATTTTCTTAATGCAAAACAAGCGAAATTGTTAAACTAAAATGTTAGCTGGCTAACATTTGCCCTTTTTTCTTATGAAGACGGATAATTTTTCGCTGAAAATCTACCACTCCTTGGTTTTTAAGCTCATTGAGCAGAGAATTGAGCGTAGGGCGAGAAATGCCAATCAAGTCCGCAATGTCTTTTTGAGTAAAAAAGTGTTGAATTTCTATAGTGTCTCCAATGGTTTGCCCTTGTTCCTGACCTAGGTTTTTCAGAAACTCGAGTAAACGAGTGCGGGCATCTTTAAACATGAGCAGCGATAAGCGACGTTCTAATTTTTTGATGCGCCAGCCAGCCAGTTTATAAATACTAATGCTAAAATCTTTGTGATCGCGTAATAAAGATTGGAGGGTTTGATTATCCACCGCACAAATGGTGGTAGGGCTTACCGATTGGGCATAATCGGTTCTCCGATTTTCGCCCAGGGCGGCCAGTTCGCCGAAAACTTCTCCCTTAGTCAGAATCGCCTTTACAAGTTCGTCTCCTTCTTCGGTATAAGAAGAAATTTTTACTTTCCCATTGACAATGAGGTAGATCTTGTCGGCTTCGTCCTGATCCAGATAGATGAACTCATTACGACTGTACTCTTTGAATTGGTGGGTCTTCTGAAATTCTTTGAATTTGTGTGGACAGAGTAGATTGAAGAGGTCCACTCTCTCTAAAAACCAGACTTGTTCCATAATGTAATACTTCGGGTTAAACTTTCAAGTATTGACAGTACAGTTCGAGTATGATAAAGGGTTGCCAGAAATGAAATAAAAATTAAGAATCTTTAGAATATGCCTTGTTTACGTCTTCGTACCAGTGTCCATCCGAAAATTTTTTGGTACTTGATTCTCCTTTGATTAAAATACTGAGTACCATCCAGGCCATCAAAAATGGAGAAAGTAAAAACATGGCAATGGTGATTTTGGAGGATATGGCAAAGTAAGGAGTGAGGGCGTAGATAAAGAGGTAGAGGGTTGTAACAAATATAGGAAGACGAATATTTTTCATAATCATCAAAGTTGAGGGTAGTTGAAGTGAAGCTTACATTAGAATTTTGAGCTAATAGACATGATTACAACTTTTTAAGAGGTGAATTGTTTTGTTTGGACAAATAATATTTGGCTTGCTATTGCGAGTTTTCATAAGGCATCAGTTCAGAAACCGATGCCATAAAAGAATAACCGGATAAGGTTTATTTACTTCCAACGAAGGTGCATCGGAGGTATTTCTATTGCGTTGGATGGGGTATCCTTTCCAGGTTGAATTACCCGTTGTTTTCGCCCCTTTTTCACGATCTCGAGAGAAAGCTTTTCGGGATCGTCAGCACTACGGGTTTTTACCAATACTTCAGTAGCCTTTTTCCATTTTTTGTGATTCTTTTTAATCTTCAAAAGTTTGCCTAGTCGGAGGGTATCTCGACGCTGATTTCGTTCCTCAAAGGTGTAAAAATTAAGTTGATCGTCTACCCTAAAATACAAGGGATCATCAAGAGCCACATCGGGGACTACTTTCCATTGGCCATTTTCTTGTTTGGTAAATCTCAAGGTTGTTTTTTCGGTTCGGTCCTTCGGATTTTGAGTATCGATAAAAAACTGATCAGCCTTGGGAGGAACAATATTGATGGCCATATAAAAAATAATCGCATAGACCATCATTGGGCTCAAAATACTCGTACTGTCCATATAAATAGTTATTTATTGTCAATTGAAATCGGTTGTATATAAATTGGTGATTAAATTTACTCCCAGTGAAGGTGCATCGTAGGTACTTCTAGGTCATTTTTTTTGGCATCTGTTGCTACAATGATCACCCGTTTTTTCTCCCCTTTTTTCAGTATATCAACAGACAGCTGCTCAGGTGGTGTCTTACTGCGGGTTTTCACTAGCACCTCAGTTACTTTGCTCCAGTCTTGATGGTTCTTTTTGATCTGTATCAGTTTATTCAACGATAGCGTAGTATCCTGCTTACTACTTTGTCCCTCGCGCATGCTAAAATTGAGCTGATCATCGAAGGAATAGTACAGTGGGTCATTGGGGTTATAATCAGAGATGACTTTCCAATAGCCATCTTTTTGTTTGATGAAATTGAAGGTGGTTTTTCCTAACACGTGTTGAGCATCCATAAAAAAGTGAGTCCGATCATCAGGAACGATGCTGGTAGCGATGTAGAAAACCATCAGGAAGGCAACTACGGTATTTAAAATCGTGGTTTTTTCCATTGTTAAGTTATTGTTTACTGTCAGGTGATATTTTGGTTTATACTACAAGATGTGCTTCGTTTTTATCTCTACAAACGAAGGCGGTGGTTTTGTTGGCAGTGTCATCACCGCTAACTTTAGCTAAAATAGCTGGTAATATGATTGGCTACATATTTCTAAATTTAGGTTGGCCAACTGTATGGTTATTTCCAGCTTAAACGAAACCGAGGAAAGTATTTGATCTCCTCATCTTTCCCAATGGCTTTTACCTCGTATTGCTTCTTTCCCTTTTTAGATACTTTAAACTGAAACGCAACTTTTGGAGCTGTTTTTCCAGAAGGAGCTTTAAGACTATAGGTTACTTTTTTGACTTTTTTCCACTTTTTATGATTGGTGGTGATTTGAAATCTTTTGCCAAAAGGGTAGCTTTCCTGGCGATTCCCGGTTTTTTCGTGGTAGGTGGCCAGATCACCTGAAAACCAAAACTCTTGTTTTTGATCCGACCCGGTTCCACCCATAGAAGTGGTTTTCCAATGTCCATTTACTTGGCGGGTGAAATTCATCAAAACTTTTTTCTGAGTATTTCCTCTTTTTAAAGTAGCTTCTGCCTGAAACTGATCCACCCCAGGTGGAACAATGTTTATCAAAATATAGAAAATAAGTTCTACTGCTATTCTCATAATGTCAATGATCAATAGTTGTTGTTGATTTTCCTTAAACTATTCCTCATTATTCCCAAGTGATGATCATAGCAGGTAAGCTACCCAGTTGAGGGCTTTTTTCAGCGTCTACCTGAACGGTTCTTTGTCGTTTTCCCGATTTTTTGATGTTAAATACCAAACTTCCAAGTCCAGTTTTTTCTTTGGTTTTAAAACTAACATTGGTCACTTTTTTCCATTTCCTATGGTTTTTCTCTACCGACATTTTTTCCAACAAAGGATAGGTCTTTTCTTTCCCTTTTAGTCCATCTTGTATGGTAAGGTTGGCTTGTTCATCGAACTTAAAAAACATGACATCGTCCGCTTTATGACGAGGTACCACTTTCCATCTCCCGGTATTGTCCCGATTGAAATCCAGGATAATCATATCCGCTTTGTCATCAGGGTTTTGGGCTTCTATCTTAAAGTGATCTACATTGGCGGGGATGATATTGGTCGCCATATAAAAAACAAATATGAAGGTTGTCATCATAATTGAAAAGTGTTTTAGTTGGGTATATTTACTAATATATCTAACTCAAAATCAGGCAAAAAGGTATGAAATAACGCATTTTATTTATGCATCACTGTTGCATTTAGATGTAAGTAACCTGTTAAAAAAGTGAAAATGATCCTAATAAATCCCCTATTTCTGGCTAAATTTGTTTGAAACAATGCTATACCTCATCGCTGTATTGTGAAGCGGCTTTTATGGAATTGTTTTACAATACCCTTAAAAATTTAGTATATGAAAAAACTTCTATTATTCTTGTTCTCTTGTGTGACTGTGGCTGCAATGGCCCAGCAAGATCCTCCTTACGTGAGTTCTAAGTTTGCGCAGTTGGGCCAAACACTGCCTACTCCCAATGTATATCGTACTGGAGGTGGTTCTCCTGGACCTAAATATTGGCAACAAAAAGCGGATTATAAAATTAAAGCTACTTTGAATGAGGAAACCAATATCATTACTGGTTCCGAAACCATTACTTATTACAACAATTCTCCGCTGCCCATGCGTTACATATGGGTACAATTAGACCAGAACCGATTTGCCAAAGATGCGGCAGCGTACAAAGTGTCTACAATGAAGCTAAGCAATAATCCACGAAGCATCAATGGCCTATTCCGTTGGGTATCGGTTACCAACGATGAGTATGGTTATGAGATTAAGAATCTAAAAGACAAAAGTGGCAATCCTTTGAAGATCACCATCAATGGTACCATGATGCGAGTTGAATTGCCTCAGCCTATTGCTGCCAATGGAGGTTCTTTTACCTTTTCGCTAGATTGGAAAAATAAAATGCGGGAGCGCATGAAAATTGGTGGCCGTGGTGGTTACGAATATTTTCCAAAAGACGGCAATAGTGTATACGCCATTGCACAGTGGTTTCCACGAATGTGTGTGTATGATGATGTAAACGGCTGGCAAAACAAGCAGTTTTTGGGTCGTGGTGAGTTTGCTTTGCCTTTTGGCGACTATGAAGTATCGCTTACGGTACCTGCCGACCACGTAGTAGGAGCTACGGGAGAGTTGCAAAACCCCAAGGATATTTTGACCAAAGAGCAAATGAAGCGTTGGAAGAAAGCAAAAAATGCCAACGATCCAGTAGAAATTGTGACTCAAAAAGAAGCTGAAGCCAAGGAAAAAACCAAATCTAAGAAGACCAAGACTTGGGTTTACAAAGCTAAAAATGTAAGAGATTTTGCTTTTACCAGTTCTCGTAAGCACATTTGGGATGCTATGGGAGTAAGTGTAGGAGGTAAAAAAGTAATGGCGATGTCTTACTATCCAAAAGAAGCCAATCCATTATGGGGTAAATATTCTACTCGTATCATTGGGCTTACGCTTAAAGTATACTCAAAATATACATTTGATTATCCTTACCCAGTAGCCATTTCAGTGGAAGCGTC
>CALDJV010001101.1 GCA_937899305.1 uncultured Cytophagaceae bacterium | reverse complement strand
GGGAATTATTATCTTAATCTTTTTTACCTGATGGATAATATAATGTCTTTGCTTATAGTACATTTCATTGGCCAAATCTCTCCCCCCCCTTGCCTTTATTTTTTTCTTTTTTTCTATAAAAAAAAAGGTGTAGGTGTAAATGCTTGGTAGTCAAGGTTTTATTTTGTTGAAAATATTTGCATTGAATGATAAAAAAAGTAATTAAGATCTTTTGAGGATAGAGGTAGGGCTTCATCGTCCTGAAATGTATCTTTGACTATCTTTTTGAAAACTTGGTAAAACTTTAAAAATGTTATTTTTGTATTTTTTATTGGTCTCAGCTCTGGGTTAAAACCCTGCACTTTCAGTGCAATACTTTAGTAATGCGAAAAAATCGGGTCTCGTCTGCGAATTTGAGCAACTTGCCCGCATTGCGACACGGGTTGGCTAAAGAGGACTTTCAGTCCGAGCGCAAAACCCCTGTACTTTCAGTGCAGGGTGGTTTAGTTTGCAAAACCGTGTATGTTTCAAGTAACTATTTTAGGCAGCGGTGCCGCCCTTCCCGTAATTGCGCAAGATTTTAGACGTTATCCAACTGCTCAATTAGTTTCACTTCCCCATACCCATTTGTTGATAGATTGTGGCGAAGGCACTCAAATGCGCCTTCAAGAGCTAAGAATCAAAATCAATCGCATCAAGCATATTTTTATTAGTCATTTACACGGAGACCATTACCTGGGTTTGATCGGCTTGCTCTCCTCGATGCACCTCAACAAACGCAACCAAGACTTGTATTTGTATGGCCCCGAAGGACTGGCCGAAATCATCAGGGTGCAGCTCAAGTACAGTCACACCCGCTTTAATTACAAGGTTCATTTTCAAGAATTGAAAACTGGCGTAGCCGAAGAGGTGTTGAATGATGGCATGTTTTCGGTCACCACCATTCCGTTGAATCATCGTATTCCGTGCAATGGATTTTTGGTGAAAGAAAACCCCAAGAAAAGGAAAATCATCAAGGAAAAAATTCCTCAAGACATTTGGGAGTGGCAGTACGCCAAAACCTTACAAAAAGGAGAAGATGTACACGACGAAGATGGGAATGTGCTCATCAGTGCCAAAGAGTTTACCGTACAACCCAAAAGTCGGTCTTATGCCTATTGCAGCGATACCTCCTATTTTGAGCCCATCATCGAGCAAATCAAAGGAGTAGACCTGCTGTATCATGAAGCCACTTTTACCAACGAAGAAAAAGACCGGGCCACCGATACTTTCCATTCTACTGCTTTTCAGGCGGCTACCATTGCTGCCAAAGCCGAAGTTGGTCGCTTGATCATTGGTCACTTTTCTTCCCGTTATCGCAACAATTTAGAGCCCTTGCTCCGCGAAGCCCGCCAACGATTTCCCAATTCTTTTCTCGCCATCGAAGGCGCTTCTTTTGTGCTGGAAAAAGAGAATTTACCCATAATATAAGTTGTTTAGTTGTCCACAATCTTTACATCTTTTAAAATGGCTCCTTGCTGTTGGGCGTAGTTGTATTGGGATTGGGTGAGGGTGGTTTTTATTAGACTGGCTTGATTCAGGTTAGGAGCCCCGAAATTGTATAAAAAGTTTTTGATACTTTTTTCGGATATACTCTTTATATTGATAAAACGACTTGTGCTTAGATTAACACCTTTTAAATTGGCTTTTGCTAAGTAGGCTTCTGAGAGATTGGCTTTGGTTAAATCTACCCCTGTTAGATCTGTTTCAATCAGGTTTGCTCCACTAAGGTCTGCCCCAGCAAAATTACATCTCCTTAAATTACATCCGATCAAATTTATTGCTCTTAAATCTGCTTTTACAAATAGATTTCCTTTTTGAAAATTTCTTGTTTTGATGGCATCCCCTAATATTTCTTGATGAAATAGCTTGGTTTGACTCATCCGTTCGAATTCAAAATTCCAGGCAAAGTCAAAATCCTGAATGTATTTGATGATGAGAAAATACTCCATCACCGACTTGTGAGAAAATTTGTAATAGCCCTCGGCATTGCGATTGAGGAGGGATTTACTCGTCATTTCAATTTTAGAGAGTTCAATGTCATGTTCCCAAGCAAAAGGGAGCAGTTCGTCGTGGTGTACATGGTATTCTCCTTCGTGGGGATGTTGATAAAGGTAGGCCGCCATTTCCACCGAAAACGCATACAAATGTTGGGCAAAGGCCTCTTGTTGTGCTGGTTCGGCCATTCGTTCCGCTTCGCGAGCAATCCAGCGTGCTACCATGGCCTCATAAATCTGAAAACTGTAAGCGTATGGTTGGCCATTTTCCATCAAATCATCGATGTAGGCAAGTAACATGGGGCGTACCATGAGGTTGGGAGCCCTCGATACGAGTTCTGAGGCCATTTTCCGTTTTTTGTTATGGCCAAAAAGTGGGGTACCGCCAAATTTTTTACGTAAATACAAGT
>CALDJV010001100.1 GCA_937899305.1 uncultured Cytophagaceae bacterium | reverse complement strand
TAAAACCCCATTGAATAGAAGTGATATTTATTCAATGGGGTTTCTAATTACTTTATGCTACTGCACTATTTTTTGAAGGCAGCATTGATGATGACCTCTTGCTCTTCGTTGTGTACTGATGAATACCCAGTAGCAGGAGAAGCACTTGCTTTGCGCGCAATTACATTGATTTTGTCGTAGGTATATACTCTACGAATGTACCCCCAGGCACCCATGTTGCGAGGTTCTTCTTGTACCCAAAAAGCCTCTGGCATTCCATAGTCTCCTAAAATTTGGTGAATCGCCTTGGTAGGGAACGGGTGTAATTGTTCTATTCTGATGATGGCTACATCCTTTCGCTCTTCTTCTTGCTGTTTTTTGAGCAATTCATAGTAGATCTTTCCAGTACAGAAAAGTACTCTTTTTACTTTCTTGGCATCTACATAATTGTCTTTGATTACTTCTTGGAAATGCCCATCAGTAAACTCACTTACTGGCGACATCACCAAGGGATGACGAAGCAATGACTTAGGCGACATAATCACCAACGGCTTACGGAACTCCCAAGCCAACTGACGACGTAGAATGTGAAATAAGTTGGCCGGGGTAGTTACATTGGCTACCACCATATTGTACTCAGCCGACATTTGTAAAAAGCGTTCCAAACGAGCACTAGAGTGTTCGGGTCCCTGTCCTTCGTATCCGTGGGGCAGCAACATCACCAAACCATTCATGCGGTGCCATTTAGATTCTACCGCAGTAATAAATTGGTCAATGATGATTTGCGCTCCATTGGCAAAGTCTCCAAACTGGGCCTCCCAAATGGTAAGCGCATGAGGGTTGGCCATCGCATAGCCAAACTCAAACCCTAATACTCCATATTCAGAAAGTAGCGAATTGTAAATACGCATTTTCTCTTGATCTTCCTGAATATAATCCAAGCTAGTGTAAGCCGCACTGGTATTGGCATCATGCAAGACAGCATGACGGTGAGAGAAAGTACCTCGCTTTACGTCTTGTCCACTGAACCGAACTATTTTACCTTCGCTTAGTATAGATCCATAAGCCAACAATTCAGCCGAAGCCCAGTCTAATGTCTTGCTCTCGAAAAACATATCTTTTCGCTTTTCGATCAGTTTTTGAATCTGGCGAATAGGGCTAAATCCTTTGGGCAAATTAGTCAATGCCTTTCCAATTTTACCTACTGATTCGCTCGATATTTTGGTATCGTATACTTTGTCAAAATCGGAAGGATTAGAATGACGGAGCTTGTCCCATTCTTTTTCCAAGGGCTGTAGTTTGTAGTTCACCTTTTTCTGTTTCACCATGTTGAGGCGATCTTGAAGCATGTTTTTAAACTGCTGCTCCATTTCTTTAGCAATGTTGGCGTCTACGTCGCCACTTTCCCGCAAACGATTAAGGTATTGCTCACGAGGATTGGGGTGCTTGCCAATGATTTTGTAAAGGGCAGGTTGGGTAAACTTAGGTTCATCGCTTTCGTTGTGTCCGTGTTTACGATAACAAACAATATCGATGAAAATATCACGATTAAATTTTTCTCTGAACTCGGCTGCTAATTTACAGCAAAATACGACTGCTTCAGGGTGGTCACCATTTACGTGTAGTACAGGAGAGTCAGTCATTTTGGCCACATCAGTACAATAAATACTGGAACGAGCGTCTTCAAAATTAGTCGTAAAACCAACCTGGTTATTGATCACCAAGTGAATGGTTCCTCCTGTGTGGTAACCTTCCAGTTTAGACATTTGAGTGACTTCGTATACCAACCCTTGCCCAGCAATAGCCGCATCACCATGAATCAAAATAGGCAAAATGCGGTCTACGTTCCCATGGTACATCTTGTCACATTTGGCTCTTACGTAACCCTCTACCAAGGGGTCTACCGCTTCGAGGTGTGAAGGGTTAGGAGCCAATTGTAAATTCACTTTATTGCCTTCGGGAGTTTCTAATTCAGTAGAAAAGCCCAAATGGTATTTAACATCTCCATCTCCTATCGACTCCTCAGGAATTTCTCCTTCAAATTCATTGAAAACATCCTCATAGGTTTTGCCCATAATGTTTACCAATACATTCAGGCGTCCTCGATGGGCCATCCCAATCACTACTTCCTCTACGCCCAATTCAGCACTACTGTTGATAATGGCATCAAGGGCAGGAATGGTACTTTCACCTCCTTCTAGAGAAAAACGTTTTTTTCCAATATATTTGGTATGCAAGAAGTTTTCAAAAGCTACTGCCTCATTGAGTTTTGACAGAATTCGCTTCTTGTACTCAGGAGTGGGGTTATAATTCAAAGATTGCTGCTCTATCTTTTCTTTGAACCATTCTAATACTTCTGGTTCGCGAATATAAGCATACTCAAACCCAACCGCACGCTCATAGATGTGCTTAAGCGCTCTTACAATTTCTTTAAGGGTGGCAGGCCGGTCAAAAATGGTGCGTCCTGCTTCAAAAGTCTTACCCAAATCGGCATCGGTCAATCCAAAGTCAGTAATTTCAAGACGGGCTCTACGATCACGACGAGGGCGTACCGGGTTGGTTTTGGCCTGTAAGTGACCACGTGAACGGTAGGCAGAGATCAACTCTCGTATACTCAGTTCTTTTTCTATATCGGTTTGGTTTGCTTTGCTGGTAGTTGCTCCATTGGTGCTGTGTCCATTGGTGGCTTCGCCAGGTTCGCCGTACTGTTCTACTGAAAAATCAAAGCCCTTGAAGAAGTATTGCCAGGTGGCATCAACTGAATCGGGGTCGTTTTTGTATTGCTGATATAGGTCTTCTATGGAGGCTACATCAGCATTGCCGATATAAGAAAATTTATCCATTGTATTGGTTCAAATTCATTTAATAATCTGCGGATGTAAGGGAAGTGAATATTAAGTTTTGAATATGTGTTTTCATTTAACTAACACCAACACACCTTACCTGTTAAAACTCAGTACTAATTTACACTTTTTAAATTAAAATGCAGGGCAGAGTTTATTTTTTTTAAACTAGCCTATCCTCTACTTTCTCTCATTGGGTAAACAATGCTTTCTTCTGGTTCAATCAAGTTTTTTGAAGACAGACAAAAGTAACCCTAGCGTTTTACAAACCGCTGCCAAAGTATTTGTTGGGGTAGTGCTATTTGCATCATGTACACCCCTCGTGGATAACGCTTAATATCTATTGATTGTTGGGTATTGGTTACCAATAGGTGGTCTATGACTTGCCCCAAAGCATTGATAATGGTGATTGGAGTACCCTTGCTTATCTTTTGGGTTGTCAAAGTAACATAGTCCTGTGCCGAGGTAGGATAAACAGTAACTGTAGCCTCTTGTCCAAAATTGAATGCAATCACACGAGAGTATTTTATCGATACAGTACTTTCATTTTGGGGTTTATCAACCTGTTTTAAACGATAATAATTGATACCAGACTTTGGTTGAGGGTCTAGCCACTGATAATGTTGAGGTTGATTGCTTTTTCCTTTTCCGGTAATTCGTTGACTAATCGTCTGAAAATGAACCGCATCTTCACTTCGTTCTATTTCAAAATAGTCATTGTTGATTTCGCTCAAAGTATACCATTGCAATTGCGTCTGTTGTTGTAGTTTATACCCTTTAAAATCTCCTAATTCGGCTGGTAAGGGAGTAGCAGCACAACTACTACAATTGGGGATGACCGTAGCAGAACCAAAATCACTTCCTCCAGTAGTGGTGGCTGATGCACCCTGACAAATAAATACCCGATCGCTGTTTGTCAGTGGTTGATTGAGTTGAGCTGTCCCAGAATAACTAATGCAACTATTGGCCCCAGTTGGAAATTCAATAGAGTTGGGCCCGTTATTAAAAATATCTACGGTACTCAATGTGGCATTGTCCCCCATACACAGTCCACCATTGTTACTTTGAATACGCAAGGTTCCCATATTTGCGGTTCCTTCGTTTATCACCCTTGACGTATTACTGTT
>CALDJV010001099.1 GCA_937899305.1 uncultured Cytophagaceae bacterium | reverse complement strand
GGCCTGTTGCGTTCTTGGAGGGGAAAGGGTGAGCGATCACCCCGACCTACTCGACTTGCGACATTATACCGTCTTTAATCAAATGTTTTATTGTTTCATAGTAGGAGTCAGTGTCCAGAATAGGGAGGATTGCGACGGGTTAGACACTTTGAGCAACAGGCTAGCATTTTCAGTAGGAGTCAGTATCCAGAATAGCGAGGATTGACATTATATTCGCCTTAAGCTTCTAGCAAATTGAACCTGTGGTTACCCAGAACCAGTTCCCTCGGCAAGCTCGGGATGACTGTAGTTCGCGAAGTAAATCGTCATCACCATGGGGGTATTTGGGGTACCAAAAAACGAATCAAGTTTCCAAAACCTCTCAAGGGCAAACACGTTCATTAGAAAATGCAAAAACAAATTTATGCGGCTTTTGATGAGGAGGGGCTGTACATTTATCAGGCTTTCAAGCCCAAAACAGTGGCCAATACGGTGGCCAAGGATACTTTTGGAGGCGGGTTCAACACCAATCGGCTTACCTGGATCAAGCCTTCGTTTGCCTGGGTGCTGCAACGTACCCAATACGCTACCAAACACCGCATGAATGCCATTGCTCGAATCAAGCTCTCGCACGAGGGTTGGTTACACATCTTGGCGCAGTCGGTGCCTACCCAGTTCGATGCCCAGCGGTACGAAAATGAGGAAGTGTGGCAACAAGCCCTGGACGCAGCTACTGTCATTCATCAATGGGACCCGGAACGTAGTTTGGTGGGCAAAAAATTGGATCGGGCGGCCATTCAGGTGGGTATGCGCAGTGAGGAATTGTCGCTGAGCTATGTCAACGAGTGGATTTTGGGCATTGAGGATGTCACCGATTTGGCCCATCAGATTGGGGCGGTGGCTCGAGACGCCAACCCCGTATTGCCCGAAGTACCCGAGGAAAAAATATATCCAATTTCAGAAGAATTAAGTCACTTATTAGGGTGTAGTTAACCGCTTTTTGCTTATCTTCATTGGCATCACTACACTTACAACTATGAGATTGACTACACGAATTATTACACTTTTTGGACTTTTTGGTTGGTTTGCTTCTAGCGCTCAAAGCGGTACCGTCAAGGGCAACAACCAGTTTGCGATGGAGCTGTACCACAAACTTACCCAAAATAACTCCGCCAACTTTTTTATGTCGCCTTACAGTATTTCGTCGGCCTTGGCGATGGTACACGCGGGCGCCAAAGGAAACACCGCCCAGGAACTCGCCCAAGTCTTGCATTTTGTGCCCGAGAAGGTCAACCAAGATTTCCGGAAATTATCCAGGAGTTTTGAAGCGTTGAGTTCATCGGGCATCGCGCTTAAAGTGGCCAATGCTCTGTGGGCCGCCAAGTACACTACATTTCTACCAACTTATAGTCAAAAAGTAAAACAGGATTATCGGGCTCGAGTCACCAACCTGGATTTTGGCCAAAAACCGGAGGCATCCAGGCTAAAAATTAACCAATGGGTAGCGGACCAGACCAATCATAAAATCAAAGATTTGCTCCCCGCTGGGTTCATCGATGGCAGCACTACCCTGGTATTGACCAATGCCATTTATTTCAAAGCAGAATGGCTCTACAAATTTGACAAAGCAAAAACCAAAAAACTAAGTTTTACTACCCGTGATCAATCACTTTCGGGTATTCCTTTTATGCATACCG
>CALDJV010001098.1 GCA_937899305.1 uncultured Cytophagaceae bacterium | reverse complement strand
GGTTGAGCCATATAGCCATTTAACAATAACATATAACTAATTTTGTCTGACTACTTATTTAATCCATAATATAAGGATAATCAGTCTGTACGTATACATCTTTGAAGGCCTCCGATGGATCAGGAAATGGTGATTCCTCCGCAAACTGGATAGATTCTTCTACAATTTGCTTGATTTCGACATCAATGGCTTTCAAATCTTCCTCAGTAGCAAACTTACCCTTCAAAATACTATCGCGTACTTGCTCAATCGGATCTTGCATCTTGTACTCGTTTTCTTCTTCCTTAGTACGATACTTTGCTGGATCTGACATAGAGTGCCCCTTAAAACGATAAGTACGGAATTCCAACAAGGTGGGCCCCTCCCCTGCTCGAGCTCTTTCTGCGGCTTTTTCTACCGCCAAGTGTACATTCTCGACCTTCATGGCGTCTACTGGTTCCGAAGGAATATCGTAGCTTTCGCCCAATTGGTAGAGCTCGGTTACATTAGAGGTTCGTTTTACTGAAGTACCCATCGCATACCCGTTGTTTTCAATCACAAATATCACGGGTAGTTGCCAGCTCATGGCCATGTTCAAAGCCTCGTGAAACGCTCCTTGACGAACGGCTCCATCACCCATGTAGCAAATACACAAGTTGTTGGTTTTGTTGTATTTTTCGGCAAAAGCAACTCCGGCTCCCAGTGGAATCTGCCCTCCTACGATTCCGTGGCCTCCCATAAAGTTCTTTTCTTTGTCAAACAAGTGCATAGATCCTCCTTTTCCTTTGGAGATACCAGTTGCCTTGCCAAACAGCTCCGCCATCACTGCCTTGGGGTCGCTACCCAATGCCAATGGATGACCATGGTCACGGTAAGCGGTAATGTATTTGTCTCCTTCTTGCAAGGCGCTTACTGCTCCCGAAGCACACGCTTCTTGCCCAATATACAGGTGCAAAAAGCCTTTGATTTTTTGGCGACCATACACTTGCCCACATTTTGTCTCAAACTTACGGATCAACTGCATACTACGGTACCAGTACAAGTAGGTTTCCTTGTCAAATTTATTTTTAGCCCCTTTTTTGGTGGTGGCTTTCTTTTTTTCGGTAGTTGCCATAAAATTTTTAGTTTTATTGTGCTCGGACGATTGTTGTGTTTTGTTGTTATAATTAAAAACCCGTATTGGGTTTAGGGAGTATCCAAAAAATAACATACCCAATTAATAGCCGCTATTTCTTGGACTCTCCCTTAATGATCGTTTGCGAAAGTAATAAAAAAATTAATTACTTTATATTGAAATAAAAAACGAGATATTCATCACTTTTTGATCAATTTCATTCAATGAATCAATCAGGTTGCTCAAGGTGACTTAATATAATGGACTGCAAAAAACTAATTGTTCCGCCTTTGGCTCATTGTTGTATTTTTCTATTGTTACATTGTTC
>CALDJV010001097.1 GCA_937899305.1 uncultured Cytophagaceae bacterium | reverse complement strand
AACTGCTATTTCCACGAAGGGTTCTGTAATTTAAAAGGCCAAAGTCGAGCTAAGTTATTCGTAAGAAATAAAGTTTCGTTTATAGTCCATAGTTTTCTTTAGTCGACAGTAGCGCAAAGCGGAACAATAGAACAATAACTGTCCATAGACAAAGGTTTTAAGCAACACAGTTATTTTTCAACCTTACCAGGCGAATCAGTTAAGAAATTGGACATAGATTTTTTTTACCAACAGATTACCATTTACAAAACTCAAACATTGTTTGCAATTATTTTGTAGCGCTTATTATTGGTCAATACGTCTAGGATTTTCTCCATAGTAAGACTCAAAATCAACAAGCCGTATGTCACTACACAAAATACTCATCGTAGAGGATCAACGAATCGTTGCCAAAGACCTGGAAGTACGCCTTCAGAAACTCGGCTATGATATTGTGGACTCAGTAATTACTGGTCAGGCGGCAATAGAAAGTGCCCGCAAGCACCAACCTGACCTTATTTTAATGGATATTTTGATTGAAGGTGATCTGGACGGCATCGAGACGGCCAATATTATACTAGCCGAAACCCCCATACCCATTGTTTACCTCACTGCCCAAGCCGACAAACAAACTTTCAAACGAGCCACTGCCTCGAGCCCATACGGATATATTTTAAAGCCGTTTCAACAACGTGAAATAGAAGTAACGATCGAAACGGTGTTGAACCGAGCCAAGATGGAAAAAGTATTGCGAAGTAATGAAGCGGCACTTCGCAAAAGTAATGAAAAATTTGAACGGTTTTTTGCCAATGCCCTGGAAGGCGCCGCTTTTAGAATGCTCGACAAACCACTCAACTGGGACAACCACCCTGATCAAGATGCTGCCGTAGATTACGCCATTCATCATCTTAAGATTACCAAAGTAAATCAAGCCATGCTAGATCAGTATAGGCTAGATGAAGCGACATTTTTTAAGATGTCGCTGGCCGACTTATACCACCACAACCTGGCGCTCATCAAGAATGTCATCAAGCAACTGTTTACTTTAAAAAAACTCCCCATAGAAGTTCGGGAACAACGCCCTGATGGTTCTCACTTATGGGTAGATGGCAATGTGTCTTGTTTTTTAAATTCTGAAGGACATATTGTAGGAATATTTATTCTTCAACGGGATGTTACTCAGCAAAAACTGAGTGGAGAATTGATTCGTACCCAAAGCCGAATTTTAGAAAAAATTGCCAAAAGTGCTCCCATCAACGATATCCTCAGTGACATTTGCCAAAATATAACGCATTTGATTGACCAAACCTGTTGTGCCATTCTTTCGCTGGATGACCAAGGTGCTGCCCACAACCTCCGGGTATTGGTGGCGCCAAGTATGTCTCAGACGCAAATCACAACGTTGGAATCTTTTAATCTAAAAAGTGACAATGGCCAACGTCTACTCCGGGGGGAAGAAATCATCCTACAAGACATTGCCACGGACGATGTGACTGAAAAATTTAAACAAGTAGCCAAAGAATATTCCTGGAAATCTTGCTGGCTCATTCCTGTGCTTGCCACCAATCAACAGCTACAAAGTATTTTAATGATCAATTGTCTGCGTTCGCATACACCATCTAACCTAGAACGAGATGTCGTAAAAACCAGTGTAAGCCTTACTGCCTTGGCCATTGAGCGGGATGCGGCCCAGCAACGTCTACAAAAGCAAGCCCTTACCTTCGAGAATCTTAACGATGCGCTTGTAATTACTGACTATGACGGTAATATCCAAGAATGGAACCCCGCTGCTCGCTACATGTTTGGCTATGCCCGCAATGAAATTTCTCAGAAAAATGCCGAATCTATTTTTAGAAGTCCCAACCTGAGAACAAAACGAAAAAATGTACTTGAAGCATTGGATCAATACGGTAAATGGATGGGTGAGGTACAATTTGTTAAAAAAGATGGCACCCTCGGAATTAGTAAGTCAACGGTACTCCATCTCAAAGATGAGGATGAACAAAAAGTAGGCATCCTCTCTATTAACCGCGATATTACCGACTAAAAGGAAACCGAAAAAGCCTTGGAAACTTCTCAGAAGAATCTACGGGTAATTTTTGATAATACCGATCAGATTTTTGTCTTACTCAATGCCGAAGGATGGGTACAAACCTACAACCGAAAGGCCCTGGATGAGCTCAACCGTTTGTGGGGAGGACAACTCAACACCAAAAACAATTGGCTGGCAGTATTGCCAAGTTATATGAATAAAATGGTGAAACGTGATTGGGAAAAAGTACTCAAGGGAACCACTGTTATTGACGAAGCCCGATTCGAGGCTGCCAATGTAAGATATGTATATTCATACAGCTACATTCCAATATTTGACACTCAAAATAAAGTTACTCAGATTTGCTTTGCGGCCACTGATATTACGGGTCGCAAACGAGCCGAAATGAAAATATTGGAAAGCAGAGCCAAACTAGAGGCCCTGATTGAAAACACCAATGATGGCATTTGGTCTATGGATACCCAACTGCATGTCACTACAGTAAATACTTCACTCCAAGAAATTAGCAAAACCTACCTAGAAAGGGAAATACGGCCAGGAGATAATTTTATAGAAAAGTTACCCGAAAAATTTCGCCCTCGTTGGAAGGAAATCTTTGACAAAGTACTCCAGGGAGATAGAATTACGGAGGAGTTTTCGCTCGAGCATCTCCACATCAATATTTATTTTGAGCTCTCGGCCAATCCTATTGTCAACTCCCGTGGAATCATCAAAGGAGCTACTGCATTTCTCAAAAACATTACCCGTAAAAAAGAAGACGAAAACGATTTAAAACGAGCCAACAGTGAATTGGACAGTTTTGTGTATCGTGCATCGCATGATTTACGCGCGCCTCTTCGCTCTATTTTGGGGCTGGTATCGCTTACCCGCCTGGAGCCCAACGAACAGGAAAGGGCCAACTATCTGGATATGATGGAGAAAAGCACCAAAAAACTAGATAGTTTTATTTCCGACCTCACCAATTTATCGCGCAATAGTCGTTTAGAAATGACGATAGAGGCCATCAACTTTGACGAATTGATTGCTGACACCATCGAGAACCATAAGTTCATGAAAGATGCCGACCGGGTCAATGTAACCTTCAATATTCAAAACCAGGGGCATACATTCCACAGCAATGAGTCCCGTTTGGGTATTATCTTTCAAAATATGGTATCCAATGCCATCAAATATCAAAACCACCGAGCCGAAAACCCTTACCTGAAAATAGATATCCGGATTACAGCCAAGGGAGCCAACATTGTTTTTGAAGATAATGGACTGGGCATCGAGGAAAAGTTTCTACAGCAAATCTTTGAGATGTTTTTTCGGGCTACCGAAAATTCTTACGGTTCGGGACTGGGACTTTACATTACCAAACAAGCCATCGCGAAAATCAAGGGACGTGTGTATGTTACTTCCGAAGTAGGGCAAGGTACCACATTTTCATTGTCACTTCCCAACTTAGAAAACGTTCAGATTCGTCGCTAAGGGATGAAAAATTAATTACTTCCCTAACTTCAAAAATTAGCATTCAAAACTGTACCCGTTTTTTTAAACTAAAATATCTTTTGTCTTGGGTAAACTTGCAAACTTATTGAAAACTTGGTAAAACTTTATAAGTATCTGAAAATCAATACTTTTCAAAAGTATTCGTTTACCCACACATTTTTAAAAGCTTTCAATTTATTTTCAAAAGCTGTCTTTTAAACGTATTGATAGAGCTTTTAGAAAAAGGAAACAAAGATGATATTACTTCATAAAAATGGCTTAAAGCCATTTTTATGGACTTTTGCCAAGTTTTCAAAAACTTAGTAATCAGTCAGGCTTTGAGATAAAATGACGATTCGTTATCCTCAACATCCGTTCATTTTTTTCTTCAGCTAAAAAAACGAACCAAAAAAAGCCGCAGCTGTAGTTTGTTGTGCTAAAATTTGCTGCATTACGCCTAAACCGAAGCTGCAGCTTGCTGCGTTGAGCTCTGCTTTAGCTAAATGCTCAAACATTCCCTCGTACCTCGCTCAGTGATCATTTTCACGGCTTCATTACTCAAATTTCTTAACGCAAACAAACTAAGGCGGAAAGAAAGTTCAGGTTATTTAAGCACTGTTTATCATTGATAAAATGGACATGAATACAAGTCCCAGCAACTAAAAATTAGGGTACAGTTTAGAGAAAATAGCTCTATCGCTGTTAGAATAAACAACAAGGATGTACGCCAAAAAATTAAGTTGAGTAAATTATTTTTGTTTTGTCGCTAGATACTTAAAATCCTCCCTTCAATACATATAAAAACAGTGGCTAAATCATTAGCCACTGCTTCTATTTTCTCACCTTATTGTATGTTGCTACGCTGCATTACTTTGCCAAAATCGTAAACTCTACCCGACGATTACGGGCTCTCCCCTGTGCATTGTTATTATTGGCAATCGGTTTGGTTTGTCCATATCCCTTGGCTTTCAAACGGCTTTGAGGTACTCCCTTAGAAGTGAGGTAACGCAATACCGCATTGGCTCGGGCTTTTGATAAAGTCATATTCTTGGTTGGATTTCCCTGGCTATCGGTATGTCCAGCAATCTCGATGTTCATGCTAGGATAGCGTTTCAGGCTCCGAATCAAGCGATTGAGTTCCCCATAAGAAATGGCTTTGAGGGTAGATTTACCCGTATCGAAAAACAAGTTGTTCAAACGAATGCTGGCCCCTACCTGAATCGGCGCCAAATATAAATTACGCTTGATAGTCTTAAAACTACTGGAAGCCTTCAGATCTAGGTGGTTTCCCACCGAATAAAAGCCTCGTCGACTGGCCAAAAAATCATACGCTT
>CALDJV010001096.1 GCA_937899305.1 uncultured Cytophagaceae bacterium | reverse complement strand
GGTTATTAAAATTCTTGGAGACACTTGACAAATAATGTACCGCTCACTAATGAAACACTACAAAAGCCAAGGCACAAAAAAGGCTGCCTTTGAGATCAAAAGCAGCCTTTGGGAAAAATGTTGTTATAAAAACTTACAATTTTTCAAAAATCATTGCGGTAGCACCCCCACCACCGTTACAGATGGCAGCCATACCGTATTTACCGTCTTTTTGTTGCAATACATTCAACAGCGTAGTAGTGATACGCGCCCCTGAGCAACCCAATGGGTGACCTAAAGAAACCGAACCACCGTGTACATTTACTTTGTCTTCGCTTAGCTCCATGTCTTTGTTGAAAGCCATTGTTACCGCTGAAAACGCTTCATTTACCTCGAAGTAATCAATGTCTTCTTTGCTCAAACCAGCCAATTCCAATGCTTTAGGAGCAGCTTTACCTGGAGCAGTCGTAAACCATTTGGGCTCGTGGGCAGCATCAGCAAAGCTTACAATTTTGGCAATTGGCTTAAGACCCAATGCTTCTGCTTTTTCTTTGCTCATCACTACCAAAGCCGAGGCACCATCATTCAAGGTAGAAGCGTTGGCCGCTGTCACAGTACCATCTTTTTGGAAAGCAGGACGTAACTTGGCAATTTTTTCAAAGTTTACTCGCTTGTACTCTTCATCTTCGGTAATTACCAAAGGATCTCCCTTGCGTTGAGGAACTTCTACTGGTACAATTTCGGCCTTCATGGCGCCACTTTCGGTAGCAGCAGCGCTACGCTTATAAGATTGAATGGCAAATTCATCCTGAGCTTCGCGAGTAAACCCATATTTTTCAGCTGTAGCATCTGCACTGAATCCCATGGCCTGGTGGTCATAGGCATCGGTCAATCCATCAAATGCCAAACCGTCAATAGTGGTTACATTTCCATACTTATAGCCAAAACGAGACTTGGTAAGGTAGTGAGGTACGTTAGACATGCTTTCCATTCCCCCTGCAATGACCACGTCATTTTGACCAGACATAATGCTCATGGCGGCAAAAGAGATGGCTTTGATTCCAGAGGCACATACTTTATTGACCGCAGTACAGGGAACCGTATTGCTAATGCCCGCATGAAGCGCAGCTTGCTTGGCTGGAGCTTGGCCCAAACCGGCTGATAATACATTACCCATAAAAACTTCTTGCACCTCAGAGGCATCTACCCCTGCTTTTTCTAATGCACCTTTGATGGCCGTAGCTCCAAGTTGGGGGGCAGTAAGGCTCGAAAGGTTGCCCATAAAACTACCGATTGGAGTACGAACCGCAGAAATGATATATACTTCTTTCATAATTAATATTTGAAGTTTTAGTGTGTGTTTTTTCGTATGTGGGAACAGTTACAAACTGTCGACAAGCCCAACATTTGAGGATGGACATTGCTCAATTGTTGTATGGTTACATTGTTAAAAAGGGGAAGTCGCGAAGTGTTACTGACCTTTGGTTTGTAGTGCATCGCGGAGCAATAAATCCATTTAACAATCAGTGTAACGGAACAATCTCAGGTGAAATAACCATTCGCACAAATCTATATACAAATGCAATGATTTCCCACTTTATTACAATCATATTAGGCGTTTTATGACTTTAACAGGATAATCATTCATTTTTGATTTTATTTTTTGAACTATTCTAATATAAAAAACAACAAAAGCCTGCTGAAGTTCATTCAACAGGCTCCATTATAAGGGAGGATGTAATAAATAGTCTCTCTATTAGAGCCAGTGGTTTTGCGGATAGATGAGGCTACGAATTGGGTATGTTATTTTTTAGATACTCCCTAAAGCAAATGAGTAAAAAACGGCAGGCACAAATGACCCTGAACCTCATTGATAAAATGCCAGGTTTTAAGGCGTTATTTTACTCGACTTATTGATGTTTATGATACACTTTGGCGACTATTTTCCAGCCTTCTGGATATTTATACAGCGACAAAAAATCGGTGTATACATGCTTGCCTTTTCGATACAGTTCCAATTTAACGGCCGCTGTATTTCCTACCACATCGATCATCGGAAACTTGGATTCCCATTTGTTTTTGGCCGGGTCAAAGTTGGCGTTGGCTTTTCTTTTTTTAGCGCCTTTTATCCAGTCTGCAATTTCATAACGTCTCAATTGACCTTCCTTACCCATCGAGAAAATCGCAAAGTCTTTGTGGAAACCTTTTTCCATGGCAGTTGGATTCAGTTCATTGAAAGCTCCGTGTACGTAAGATTTTAGTATATGGGCTTTGACTTCAGCTTTTTTAGCTTCTTTTTTGTCCAAGTGGATTTTAGTAAAAGCAACCAAAGGAGTAATGACGATGGCCGCAATGATGGCGATCCAGGCTTTTTTGAAGTGCATGATTATAAGGGTTTGTTCATAAAAAATATGATTAAAATTAAACAATACCTCATTGGTTTGCTTTATTTTTAGACCAAAGGAGGCGAATCTCCCTTAAAAGGTAATCACTACTGGTCAGACTACCTTTTATGCGTAAAAAATGAAAACAATCAAAATAAAGCGAATCTGTCTATGGCTGTTTTAGAAACCAAAACTGAGGGGCATGTATTACATATAGTGCTCAACCGATCTGAGAAAATGAATGCGTTTAATTTGGAAATGTTGCGGGCTTTGGCCGATGCTTACACCCAGCTCGAGACCCAGGACGAGCTACGGTGCGGTGTGTTGTATGCCCAAGGTGATCACTTTACCGCTGGACTAGACTTGGGAGAAGTGGGATCTTATGTAAAATCAGGTAACCTACTTTTTCCGATTGATAAGATTGATCCTACTCAAATACAGGGCCGCAAACGAACCAAGCCAATAGTGATGGCAGTGCAAGGGTATTGTCTGACTTTGGGAATGGAATTGATCTTGGCCGCTGACATTTGCATTGCTGCTACCCAAACTAAATTTGGCCAAATAGAAATCAAGCGAGGAATCTTTCCTTTCTGTGGAGCGACCATTCGCCTGATGCAACGGGCAGGTTGGGGCAATGCCATGCGTTACCTACTCACTGGTGATATGTTTGATGCTCAAGAAGCCCAGCGAATAGGCTTGGTGCAAGAAGTGAGTGAAGATCCTATTGCTACTGCAATTCAGATTGCAAGCACCATTAGCCAACAGGCACCTTTGGGGGTATATGCAACCCTCAAAAATGCCCAACAAGTATTGGATGAGGGCGAAGCAGCGGCCAAAGAAGCCTTGATTCCTGCGGCAATTGAGCTCATGAACAGCGAAGATGCTCAAGAAGGATTGCAATCTTTTTTGGAGAGGCGAGAGGCCAAGTTTGAAGGAAGGTAAGATGCATTAACATATGGTTACACTGTTCAATGGCTTTGCGATGCATTGCGCAGCCATTGAACAATTTTGACAATTCAACCATTTGTTAATACCCACAAGCTTTTATCAAGTCCTCATCCATTTGTTCGAATCGGTTCATGACTTTTTCTATGAAGTTCTGATCCTGAGCAATTTCCTTCATTTCGGCTTCTCCGCTTACGTCAAATTCACTGATCTTGAAGGTTTGTTCTAGGTGATTGTGCTCAAATTTGAGAATGTATTTTTGATTCCACGAAAAAAGTGTAATCGTACAATCAGCGTGAGGTATATTGGCAACGACTCGCATATTTACTTTGTATTGGTGATGATTTAACTCAATAATTTAGGATTCAAAAGTAGGATACTGAAAGTTGAAAAGCTACCAAGGCGCCGAGAATGTTTTCAACCATTGCTTGCCAAAACACTGATTGGGTTTAATTGCTAACCTTTAGAATTAAAATGACTGATAGTCAAATATTTATAAATTGACCAATTGTACATTTGCACTTTCAGCAAAAGTGTTAAAAATATTCTGAATGTATATCTAAAGTTTGGTTAAACAATGGTAAAACTTGAGTCAAACAAAACAATCTTTGTTTTGTTGTTTTTATTGAATAAATTTGTAAAATAGATAGAAAAAATTGGCATTCAATATATGGACAAACAATCTACTACACTGGAAAATACAAATGCTTCTGCTTCGACTCAGAAGGATGTGAAGCTTTTGATAGAATATTTTTATGATTGGGAATCAGCCCGCGCTAATGAAGTTTACTTAAGACAACCCAAAAATGGTACTTGGAAAGAGTATACTTGGGGAGAAGTAGGAAATCAGGTAAGAAGAATGGCCAGTGCGATTCAGGCGATGAATTTGCCCGAAAGAAGCAATATTGGAATTGTCTCGAAAAACTGTGCCCACTGGATTATGAGCGATTTGGCCATCATCATGAGTGGCCACGTATCGGTACCGTTTTACCCTACCCTACAGGCCGAGCAACTAAACCAAGTAATGACCCATAGTGGTTGTAAAGTATTGTTTGTCGGAAAACTAGACGACTGGCCAGCGATGAAAGACGGTGTACCCAAAGAGGTGCATTGTGTTGCTTATCCTGATAGCCCATCCGAGGCAGATGGTTTTACCAAATGGGATGACCTCATTGCCAAGCATGAGCCTTTACAAGGTAAGCCAGTGGCTGATCCTGATGACTTGGCCACCATTATTTACACCTCAGGAACTACCGGAATGCCCAAAGGAGTAATGCATAGCTATCGTACCGCGATTGCTCCTATGCTGGGAGCGGCCCCCATATTGAAGGTGGGGTCTACCGAGGATCGTTTCTTTTCTTACTTACCACTTTGTCACATTGCTGAGCGGGCCATTGTAGAAACCGCCAGTATCTACTCCGGAGGAACTGTTTCTTTTGTGGAGTCTCTGGATACGTTTGCTCAAAACCTGCAAGATGTAGCCCCTTCTCATTTCTTGGCGGTTCCTCGAATCTGGACCAAGTTTCAGTTGGGAGTATT
>CALDJV010001095.1 GCA_937899305.1 uncultured Cytophagaceae bacterium | reverse complement strand
TTTTTCAAGGTTTTTTGGGTTTATTTGTATCTTGTATAACGTGATGCAAATATATGAATCAAGCCCAAGCAATTGAGCAAATGAACCAATATGGTGCAGCAAAAATTCCTTTTTTGTTCATCATTGATTTTGAGGGAACCACGGCTTACATCAAAAAACTGAGCGAGGTAAACCCGCAAGAAGTACTTTATGACATTCGAGGAACTCGAAATACTTCGGGCAATCATGGCAGATTGGCCAAACAAGTCATTTTTCAGAAAAAGCCTCAACCATTTGCCCAATACCGACAAGGTTTTGAACAGGTACTCGAGCATATCAATTTTGGTAATTCTTATTTATTAAATTTCTCGGCCCTGACTCCGATCGATACGAATCTAACTTTGCACGAAGTATTTACCCATAGCAAAGCTACCTACAAGCTTTGGTTTCGAGATGAATGGGTGGTGTTTTCACCCGAGATATTTGTTCAGATCGAGGAAGGTAAAATTGCCTCTTATCCGATGAAAGGTACTATAGATGCTGCTATTCCTGATGCTGAGAACATGATCTTGGCCGACCCCAAAGAAACTGCGGAACACAATACCATTGTAGATCTGATCCGCAACGACCTGAGTACAGTAGCCAAAAATGTTCGAGTAGAACGCTTTCGTTACATTGACGCGTTGCATACCTTGGATAAGACTTTGTTACAGGTAAGCTCCAAAATTGTAGGTGAATTGCCGCTTGATTATGCCAGTAAAATAGGTGAATTGATGTTTACGCTTTTACCAGCCGGATCTATCAGTGGAGCACCCAAAAAAAAGACAGTAGAGGTAATCAAAGCGGCTGAAGATTACCAAAGAGGGTTTTACACGGGAGTAATGGGTATTTTTGATGGGCAAAACCTGGATAGTGGAGTCATGATCCGATTCATTGAACGTATCAATCATCAATTGTATTTCAAAAGTGGAGGAGGGATTACTACTTTTAGTCAAGCCGAAGCTGAATATCAAGAACTAATAGACAAAGTGTATGTACCCATTATTAGAGACCATTCGGTTTGAAAGAGGGTTGTTTTATAACCTAAAAGCCCATCAAAAACGAGTTGACCGAGCTTTTGAGGAATTTTGGCCTAATGAATCTCCTTTGAGGTTGGAAGCACATTTGGGTACAATCAGTCAAGTTAACATAAAACAACGTTATAAATACAGAATAATTTATGGCCCTCAAGTACAGGAGATCACGACAACTCCCTATAGCATTCGTCCCATTCATTCTCTAAAATTGACAGAAGCCCCTCAGGTACAGTACCAACATAAGAAATTGGATCGTACCGTACTAAAAGCATTGTTTGATCAACGAGGCAATTACGATGACATCCTTATTACCCAAAATGGCTACCTTACCGATACCTATTATTGCAATCTGGCCTGCTGGAATGGTACACAATGGCTTACTCCACAAAAACCTTTGTTGCCTGGTACCCAACGAGCCAAATTGATTCAGGAGGGTACGATTGTACCCGCAATGATCCATCGAGATGATTTGGTAGATTTTGAAACAATCATGCTTTTTAATGCGATGATTGATCCTGGAGAGTTGGTGGTAGCAACAACCCAAGTGAGATAATACAAGCCAGCCCTGAAATTTGTGAAGTAACCACAAAAAAATACCTGATTTGACAAGAATTGTCTATATTAAAGTAATCTATTCTTAAACAATCATCATCTCCTTCAAAAAATTAAACATGAGTACCAACAACAATTCAAAACTACCATTTACCCAAATAGTGGCCTTTGGCGATAGCTGGTCCGATGCGGGCAACTACAGTGCAGCAATTCAAGCAGTAGGCAAGACCTTCGATAAAACACTCTCTATTATACCCAATACCAGTCCTTATGCCAATGGACGGTTTTCTAGTGGGTATAATTGGGTAGATCATTTGAGCGAAAGCGTGGGACTGCCCAAGACTACTCCTGCTCGGCTTGTCAAAGAAAACTTCTCTGGTACCGTCAAAGACTTGGGCAACTATAATGCTGCCACCCTGACCGCAGCTCAAGGGAATAACTGGGCTTGGGGAGCGGCTCCTATGGGTACGGGTGAAACTGAGGTGCTTTCGCTGGGGGCCAAGATATTACCCCGGATCAATCAACAGATCAGTGATTTTAGCCAGCAACACCTTGATGGGTTCGAGCCTCATACTTTGGTAACCATTTTAGGAGGAGGGGACAGCTATTTTTTCAAAGACCCCGAAGACCACAGTGGAAAAAATGTTGCTAACTTGTATTTGAATGCATTACGCGCTATTGCTGAAAAAGGAGCCCATCACATATTGGTGGTCAACCAGATCGATCTGACCAATTTACCTGCCATCACGGATGAAAGTGGAAAAACCTTTGCCGAAAATTATAATGCACAATTGGAGGCTGAGTTACCTGCGGTAAAGCAAGCCTACGCAAACACTCACTTTTACGAATACGATTTATTTGGATTGATGAGCAACATTGTAAATCAATTATCGGCAGGGGAAGTTTATCGAGATGCATTGACCGACATTGAAATTACGGGGCTTACCCGTATAGACGAGGGCGGCCCAGCTACAAGTGCATTTACCGACAATGCCCATCCTTCCGATTTGTTATATCAAATTGTAGCCGCTCATGCGTTAAAAGCAATTGAAACATCCCAAGTGGTGATGAAGTAAGCAACTAACAAGTAAAATTTAGGGATGGTAAAAAAATAAGTTACTCATTTCGAGGTAGAGATATTGATTTGAGGCGAGGCATTTAATCCTGACAGGTTGCGAAAACCTGTCAGGATTGATTGGGTATGAGCAAAAAAGTACCTAGTACAAAATTTTGATATAAAAACCTGTATACCTACGCCCATATTCATAACTTACCAGCCAAAGTGATGCTGAAAAAGTTATGAATTGTATGCAAAAGATCAGTGTTTTGGTTTGGGTATGCCTTGGATTATTGACCAGTTGCTCCGAAAAAAAGATAGCCCAACGAAATCTCAAGCGAGAATTTAGAGCGGTTTGGGTGACTACATTCGACCACATGGACTTTCCCAAAGAAAAAGGAGCCACTCCCCACGTGCATAAAAAGGAATTGATAGAACTGCTTAATTTTCATCAACGGAACGGAATCAACGCGATCTTTTTTCAAGTGCGTCCAGCGGCCGATGCTTTTTATAAAAGTAAAATAGAGTTATGGTCACAATGGCTAACTGGTGAGCAAGGGCAGGCGCCTGATCCTGAATGGGATCCATTGGTTTTTTTGGCAACCGAATGTCATCGACGCAATATGGAACTTCATGCTTGGATCAACCCTTACCGAGCAGTTTACAATGTGAAATACGATGATACTCACCCTCAGCACATTACCAAAATTCATCCCCAGTGGTTTGTAGTATATGGCAAACACAAACAGTTCAACCCGGGCATTCCTGAAGTGCAGCAATACCTCACCCGAGTGGTGGCTGACATTGCTACTCGCTATGATATAGATGGGATTCATTTTGACGACTATTTTTATCCTTACAAGCAAGGGAAGCTACGATTTCCCGATGATGCTGTTTTTCAGAAATATGGGGCTAAATCGCGCAATATTCACGATTGGCGTCGCCAAAATGTAGATCGTTTGATAAAACGGGTTCATGATACTCTGCAAGAAATCAAGCCTTACCTCAAGTTTGGAATCAGCCCTTTTGGCGTTTGGCGCAACAAGGCTCAGGATCGGCAAGGTTCGGATACCGAAGTAGGACAAACCAGCTATGATGCACTTTATGCCGATGTCCTGAAGTGGTTACGAGAAGGATGGATAGATTACGTAGTTCCTCAATTGTATTGGCGAGTTGGTCACCCTCGAGCCAATTATGCCAATTTGGTAAAATGGTGGGCCAATCATACCTATGGAAGGCATGTATACATTGGCCACGCCTTTTATAAAGTAGGGGCAAACAAAAATACTTCCTGGAAAACCGGCCAGGAGTTGTCTAAGCAAGTGAAAATGAGTCGTCAATATCGCCAAGTCAAAGGAAACGCTTATTTTCGCTCTCGTTTTTTGCAAAAAAATCCGGTACACATCACTGATACCTTGCGCCAATATTTATATAAGCATTTGGCGTTGATTCCAAGCATGCCCTGGAAAGCCAAATCTTATCCTAACGAACCACGCAATGCTTTTATCGTGAGAGAAGCCAACAAAATTTCTTTGAAATGGCAGCCTCCTTTGGTAACCATTACTGGAGACACCGCGGCTTACTATGTGGTATATCGTTTTCCAACCACTTTAGAAAATCCAGATTTTGACCAACCTCGTTATATAAGAGGCATTACTCGAGAACAAGCGTATGTAGAAACAGTAACCGATTTTGGCAAGCAATACTACTATGGAGTGACTGCGGTAGGACGTTTACATCAGGAGAGTCGGTCGGTAATTGTGAAATAAAGGATAGGCAAGCTTTTATTATACAGTATGACTGCTTATCAGATAGTGCTCATGATGATGTAGTTATTTTATTGCTCAACATTGATTGCCGCTCAAGATACAATGCTATATTTTACCCATTGTTACCCAATTTTACCCGGTGATTGTCCCCTGAATCTACTAGGTTTGCAGCCGTGATATATTTGAGGTAAATCACCCAGACATGACATTGGAGTGAATTTACTTTTTGATAAATAATCAGACCAAGGCGTAAAAACTCATTGGGTTTTTAGGCCTTTTTTTATGCACAAATTTATTGGTTTTACCCACAATTACCCATTATTACTCAGCTTTACGCGCTTACCTTCTTTAAGTTTGTAACCATTAGTGAGCGGTACATTATTTGTCAAGTCTTCCCAAGAATTCTAATAACC
>CALDJV010001094.1 GCA_937899305.1 uncultured Cytophagaceae bacterium | reverse complement strand
CTGGAATTTATGCACATGGGGCCTATTTGTACGGAAAAACCGACATGTACCCTCATCCTAAGTTATTGTCCATGCTCAATAATTTGTAAGTATTCACATAAAAAAACACCAAGTATCAATCTGCTAAGACTGTTACTTGGTGTAGTTTTTCTAAATATTAGCAATACCTCAACCGAGGCTGCTACAATTTAAGGAGATGTATGCCTGATGGTGTTCGTTTTGTAATAACTTTCAGTATAATTATTGGTAGATAATTTCTTCTTTACGACAATACGCTTTTTCTTTCTGCGTCGATTTTGTCCTGATTCATTGTCCAGAGACGAATTATAGTCCGAAAATCTTCCCTGTATAGGTTGCTGAAAATCATCGTATTGCTTGTCGTCGCCAAACTCATGTTTCCGGCGCTTTTTTTCTTTTCGCACAAAATGATAAGCTATAATGCTGCTGATTGTATTAGCATAGTATTCTGGAAAATTGATCAAAGGTATTTCGTTGCCATTTAAAACTTGGTCTTTCTTAGGCAAAACGCGGTTACTTCTATTTTTCCAAACATGCAATGCCGTACCATCAATTTTTCTCACATCTCGCCATACAAAGTCGGTGATACGTTTTCGTCTGATGATGTCTAGTACTGTAGGCATAAAATGATTTGTTTTGATATGGTTATCTTTCTGAAAGAATCGGACTCGCTGGCCCTGTTCTCTTCCATAGCTACATTGTAAAGTGATGAGCAACATTGCTTTTCAGTAAGTCTTAATCTACCCTGTAAAAAGTAGATTGCTTGGTGTTGACTTCAAAAGCAAGGTTTAAACTCATTCTGAAAATTGGGTTAAACACTAAAAAGTGATGATTGTACTTGTGATTAGGTTGTTAATTAAGAAGTACAAATCAACTTGCCAAAGTTTGATATTAAATCAATAATGCTGAATTGTAAATGCAAGATAGGACTTTCGAGGTATTTTAGCAAGCCTTATACGAACCTTTCTGTAGTTTGTTTCGTTTTTTAGTTCTTTTTTTTAAAAAACTTGAAAAATTTTGAGCGGGTGCTCTTTCTGGCGACTTATTTCTATATGAACGCTCTAGTTACACAAATCTTGTGTTGTTTCTAACTTGAGTTAGGAAAAAATAGCAACTTAGATTCTTTTGTTTATCTTTGCCGCAAACAAATCGCTCATTATAGAGCACATATCACATCATTTTAAATCTACATTCTGTTAGAAACTACAATGCTGAGTTATATTAATTGGACTGCCTCCCCCGAAATTTTTTCTATTGGCCCACTCACCATCCGTTGGTATGGGTTGCTGTTTGCTTCTGGTTTTTTGGTGGGTCAGTATGTCATTGCCCGCATATTCAAGATTGAAGACAAACCTGAAGGGGATTTAGAAAAACTGTTAATATATATGGTGGTGTCTACTGTATTGGGCGCCCGTCTTGGACACGCCATTTTTTATGACCCCAGCACCTATTTTTCGGCGAAAGATCCATTTGCTATTCTCAGAATTTGGGAAGGTGGGTTGGCTAGCCACGGAGCCGCCATTGCTATTTTGATAGGTTTGTATTTGTATTCTCGTAAAAGACCAGGCCAAAGCTTTTTATGGGTGGTAGACCGCATCGTGATTGTGGTTGCTTTGGGAGGAGCCTTTATCCGTACTGGTAATATGATCAATTCTGAAATCATCGGGAAGCCTACCACGGCCTCTTACGCAGTGGTGTTCAGTGGTACCTACAAAAACAGCATCAAGGATAAAGATTACTACAAACGAGAGATAAGCAACATCAAAGCTGAACTGACTGGAAAAGACACCCTCGTTACGGTCAACGAGCAATCGGCTAAAGACCCTACCAAAAGTGTCAAGCGGGAAAATGTGCCACATACCTCAGTAAAACTTACAATAAGTTTTAAAAGAAAAAGTCTCGATACGGTTTCGGCCCGTAACTACGCTAAAAAAACGCTGAGTGCCCTGCGTTTGTATAGTTCTACCTATGCTCACTATAGCAAGGAGGCCAATACCAACCCTAAAATCAAGATTTTAAGAAAGAACAACCGCACAATTGCTGAAATTACAGGATTGTATGTTATTCCAAGACACGCTGCCCAATTCTATGAGGCCATCTCTTCTTTCTTGTTGTTTTGGCTTTTGTTGTTCGTATATAGTCTTCGCAAAGGACGTACTCCGGAGGGATTGTTATTTGGGTTGTTTATGGTCATCTTGTTTTCGTTACGCATTGTATATGAGTTCTTTAAACCAGTGCAATCAGAATTGGTTGGTTTTGGAGACTTTTTCAATATGGGGCAGTGGTTGAGTGTGCCTGGTGTGTTGGCCGGATTTGTATTGTTATACATTGCCGCACGCAACGCCAAAAAGATGAAAGCACAAGAATAGCATCATTACCAAGAAAATATATTACATAAAACCAGGTAGATCTTGTATGATTTGCCTGGTTTTTTAATGTCTAAACCCGACTTTTTTATATTTTCGTTTTTTATATTTCTTTAGAGGGCTTACCAAAACAAAGTAAATTTCTCTCAAACTTGAACATACTATAGATAACTATCATATTCAATGAAAGCATACATAGAACAAAACCAACAACGATTTTTAGATGAACTTCTGGATTTGTTGCGAATTCCTTCGATAAGTGCAGATAGCCAATACAAGGATGATGTAAACAAAGCCGCCGAGTTTGTGCGCCAAAAACTAGCCGATGCTGGGGTAGAAAACACGGAATTGTGCCCTACTGCGGGCTACCCTATCGTGTATGGCGATAAAATAATTGATGCCAGTTTGCCTACCGTACTGGTATACGGACACTACGATGTGCAGCCCCCCGATCCATTGGAGCTTTGGGATTCTCCCGCTTTTGAGCCCATCATCAAAAAGACGGATGCGCACCCCCAGGGAGCCATTTTTGCCCGAGGCGCCTGCGACGACAAGGGTCAAATGTACATGCACGTCAAGGCTTTTGAAACAATGATTAAAAATGATGCCTTGCCTTGCAATGTCAAGTTTATGATTGAGGGGGAAGAAGAAATTGGTTCGGATAACTTAGGGATCTTTGTAAAAGACAACAAAGAAAAGCTCAAAGCAGATATCATCTTGATTTCGGATACGAGTACCTACTCTATGGACGTGCCCTCGATTACCACCGGATTGCGCGGCTTGAGTTATCTGGAAGTAGAGGTAACCGGACCTAACCGTGACTTGCACTCCGGTACTTATGGCGGTGGGGTGGCCAACCCGATCAATGTATTGTGTAAAATGATTGATTCGTTGCGTGATGGCGATAATCACATTACGATTCCTGGTTTTTATGACGATGTGGCGGAGGTAAGTGCCGACGAACGGTCGCAAATGGCTAAAATTCCTTTTGATGAGGTACAGTATCGGGCTGACCTGGATATTGATGCAGTTGATGGAGAAGCTGGGTTTTCTACTTTAGAGCGGACCTCGATTCGTCCTACTTTGGATGTAAACGGAATATGGGGTGGCTACATTGGCGAAGGGGCCAAAACGGTATTGCCTTCTAAGGCTTACGCCAAAATTAGCATGCGTTTGGTACCCAATCAGTCTTCCGAAAAAATCACTCAACTTTTCGAAAATCACTTCAAGTCTATTGCTCCCAAGAGTGTCAAGGTGCAAGTAACACCTCACCACGGCGGAGAGCCTGCGGTAACGCCTACGGATTCGGTGGGTTATCAGGCCGCAAGCAAGGCCTTTGAAAAAATATGGGGCAAAACGCCTATTCCTAAGCGGGAAGGGGGGAGTATCCCAATTGTGGCTTTGTTTGAAGAAGAATTGGGCTTGAAAACAGTCTTATTAGGCTTTGGGCTCGACTCGGACGCGATTCACTCGCCCAACGAACACTATGGGGTGTTGAATTACTTCAAAGGAATTGAAACGATTACTGAGTTTTATCAGCAATACACGGATTTGATGAAGTAAAGAAATCAATGAGAAGAAAACGAGGGCATCCAACCCTCGTTTTTTTATTGTCTTTTCAAATCATAGAGTGCAGTTGTATTGGATGCTTTTGGTATTCCAAACAAGTTTTGTTACCTATGGCATCAAGTGTAAAAAATGATGCAAGTATAGTAAGCTATTGAGTTACATTTACAAATACAGAGTCGGTAAATACGGTGTCACTTACGTTGCCTGCGCGGTCTTTGATATAGACTTGAAATTTCCACATATCATTATTAGGAATGCCAAGACGACGGTAGGTTTCGGTTCGGATACTAGGAAAGCTATAAATCAAAGTTCCTTCAATGGGTCCAGTACCTTCAGAGTTGAGGTCAGGAAAGACCCCGTTAAAATCCAGGTCAGTGTCAGGGGTAGTAAACTTAATAAAACGCCCGTTGCGAAACTGAAATAGATTCACGAAAAAGTTATCGGCAGTGTCGCCGCTAAAAGCACCTAAATCGCCGTCACCGTCCTGAAACTTGATTGAGATGGTGATCGAGTCGGTAAGGTTCCCCAAAAGATCTAATACGCGGTCTACTGTGATCCGGTCAAACTCGATATTAGGACGAGAGGAAAACTCGGGCTTGGAAACACAACTAGATACCATCCAGGCGAAGTAGATGGAAATGATGGCTAAAAATATGTATCGTCTTTTTTTCATCCTTTGATAAATTTTATAGCGTTCATGATATGGTTGACAGTTTTTCAATCCATAGACAATGATCAATACATTCACCTCGAGTGATTGGTTGCTCTCACTGTCAACTCACCAGTGCTGGTTTTGGAGCGTACCGCGTTTGTAACGCTCTTTTTTATTTACAATGCAATATTACAATAATTTTATTAACTGGTTTTAGTTTTTTTTAGTTGGGAGTTC
>CALDJV010001093.1 GCA_937899305.1 uncultured Cytophagaceae bacterium | reverse complement strand
TATGGTCACATCTCCTAATTCTAGCATAGAACAATTAAAATCAGTAACATCTACCAATAGATTGACATTTCCATTGCCTCTAACCCTTACCTCTAAGCGATTGCCCGACAAGGTGTCGGTAGAACTAATGTTCCCAAAACCCCATTGCTCAATTTGATTGATGGTTTGATATTTGACTTTCACCACTGGTTGCCCTCCCTGCCTCGACCAATGGCATTGATTGTTGTTGCGTATCACCAAAAAACCAGAATCCTCTTCTACCTCTAAACTCACATTATTGACGAGGTTTTTGCCTACTACTACGGTAGCTTCAGGCGTATTTCCCCTTTCTAAGATCACATCGGTCCAGCCGTACACCTTCACTCCCGTAAATGCTTCTAGTGTCCGTCGCTGTTCGGTGGTGCTTCCTTGCCCTTTCAAACAACCATTTTCACAACTATAGAAGCAAAATGGTAGCACTCCAATCCAAATAAATAAGTATGATTTAAAAAATCGCATGTTTGTTACCATTTGTACATTCACAATGATTTCCATAAAAAATTGACTATCTTGTCATTTTTAAGCACCAAAAATACAGATTATTTTTGCGCTTGCTTCTATTCCTCCATTTTTCATCTGGCAAGTTGAAAGTTTGCACTAATTTTGAACGAAGAACTTACACGCAATTGGGTATATTTGTTTATACTTACAATCTAATTATAAACACTCAATACCTTACCGATTCATTACAAAGAACTATAGAGTTTCCAATATGATTCAAACTCTTGAACGAAGCTTAAAACAATTTGCCACCTCTGGTAATGTGAAAGGAGATTCCTTTTGGACCAAAAACTATAAATTTGCCTTTACCTTTTACGGCTTATTTATGGTCTTTGCCAGTTTGTATTGGTCAGTATCTGGTATCATTCTCCAATATTACTGGTTTGCCATTAGTTCTGGATTATATTTCTTGACGGTGATTGGTAGTGTGGTGTTATTCCACAAACGCAAACAACTGGTACTCCCTCGCGCCTATTTGCTCACTACTGGTATTTTACTTCCATTGCTTTTTCATTGGTTACTGGGTGGGTTCAAATCCTCAGGCACTTTCTTACTGTGGGGTCTCCCCAGTGCATTAGGAGCATTTATTTCGGCTCCGTTTCGCCAGGCCATGTATTGGGTCTACGCCTTTTTGGTAGGTATCCTTATTTCTATCGCCATTGATGCCCAGCTTCCTACCTTGATCAATACCTCGATATCGGCTCAAACCAGTGAGACCTTTTTCCATATCAATCTTGTGGTGGTTTTTTTGGTGGTTTTTGTGGTATCAGGAGGATTCGTGCAAAATACCTGGCGCATTCAGAAAATACTACAAGGACAAATTACTGCCCTCAATTACAGCCTTGGTACGATGGAATTAGACCGCCACGGACGCATTACTTTTATCAACGACCTCTTTTGTAAATACATTGGAGTAAAGGCCGATCAATTGCGTTCCAAACGTCCCAAAAGTTTCTTGCGATCACCTCGTTGGAACAACAAAGAACATTACAAAATATTTTGGCGCACCATCAAACAAGGCATTAGTCAAACGGGTGAGTTTGAATATCCAACCCAACGTCGAGGCAGTTTTTGGTTCTCAATGACTTTTACACCCATTTTCAACCAGCAGGGCCGTTTGCTCAAGGTGATTGTCATTGCCAATAATATCTCGGACAATATGCGTAAAAAAGACGAATTGGAAGAGTCCAATCAACGTCTGCACTCCTCAGAAGAAGAGTTGCGTCAGAATATGGAAGAGCTGATCGCAACCCAAGAACACTTACGGCGCATAGAAACCGAACAACGAGGACACTTGGCGGCCATCAATCGTACCCTGTCGGTGGCCGAATATGATATCAAAGGTAATATTCTCGAGGCCAATACTTCTTTTTTGTATTTAATGAAATACGAAAGGGAAGATTTACTAGGCAAACATCACGATATATTGGTAGATGAGTATACCAAAAATAACAATGGATATGCTCATTTTTGGGACGATCTCCAGGATGGAATGCCCAAAACAGGGGATTTTAAGCGCATCAACCAATACCAAGAAGATGTGTGGGTGAATAGTACTTATACCCCTATCACCGATGATCAAGACAATGTCATCAAGGTAGTTCAGATTGCCAGTGACATTACCAACAACGAGCGACGAAACATAGAATATAAATCCCGGAATGAGGCTTTTACAAAGTTCAATACCATCGTAGAGTTTAGCTTGAATGGTTACGTAATTCATGCCAATGATTTCTTTTTGCGACTCAGCGGCTATGAACTGGATGAAGTCATAGGTCAAAATTATTCATTCTTTTTGCCCGACAGAGAAGAAAAACAAGAGATCTACGAACGCTTTTGGCGTAGCGTAAAAAGAGCCGGATTCTATGATGGCGTGTTCCGATGGATTGCCAAAAACGGAGAAGACTTGTGGTTTAGAGGGGTATATTCGGTACTGAAAAACAACGACGGAGAACCGCTCAAAATCATCAAATTTGCCCAGGATGTCTCTAATGAAAAATTGCTCGAAAAACAAGCTCAGGAGCAAATAGAACAGATCAAAACATCGGAAAGAGAGCTGAGGAGCAATGCCGAACAAATGTTGCATACCAATGAGCGCCTCTCGAGAGCCAAACAAGAACTAGAAGAAATTACTTCTTTTCAGAAAAGTATGTTGCGTAGTGCCGAGCTCTCTATTATCTCTACCAACTTGGACGGGGTAATTACCAGTTTTAACCCGGCGGCGGCAAAATGGTTAGGCTACACCGAAGAAGAAGTAAAAGACAAAGAGGACTTAATGAAAATACACGATTTGGAGGAAATAGAAGCCAAATCGGAGGAAATAGAGAAAGAAACTGAGAAAAAGTTAAAAGGAACTCAGGTATTGTTTTCTAAAGCGCTGGAAGGGGAAGTAGAACGAAACGAATGGACTTACATTCGTAAAGATGCATCTCGTTTTCGGGTATTGTTAACGATCTCGGGCATTCATAATGATACAGGAGAAACCATCGGATTTTTGGCAGTAGCCAACGACATCACCAAAGAGTTTGAACAGCGCCAAAAGGTAGATGTACTGCTCAAAGAGGCCAAACAGCAGCAAAATATGCTGAGCCGGATGGAGAAAACAGCCAAAGTAGGCGCTTGGGAATATGACTTACGCAAAGAAAACCGACCTCGTCTCGAGTGGAGTGATCAAATGTTTAGGGTATATGGAGTTCCTTTTAACCTGGAACCTACTCTGGAAGACTTCTTCAAGTATTACAAAGGCCAAGATGAAGAAGTCATGCGCGCGCACTTTGACCGCGCCCTGGAAGAAGGGAAACCTTATGAACTGGAACTACAAATGCTGACGGCCAAGGGTAAAGACATATGGGTAAGAGCCATAGGAAAGGCCCAGCAAAGAAGAGGTAAAACGGTGCGTTTGTCAGGAACCATCCAAGACATTACCTATCGTAAAAAAATAGAGGAACAACAAGATCGTTTGGTCTCTATCTTGGAAGCATCGCCCAATTTGGTAGCGATGAACGACGGCGAGGGGCACATCATTTATATCAACCAAGGCGGAAAAGACTTGCTGGGTTATCCATCCGATTTTGATAATTTCAACGAAATGACGACGGCTCAGTTTCAGACTCCCCGCAGTACCGAGCTCATCAAGAACGAGGGAACCCCTTATGCTATGGAGCACGGGGTTTGGATTGGTGAAACGGAGTGGCTGCACAAGGATGGTTATGAGGTACCCACTAGTCAGATTATTGTAGCCCATAAAAACCCCGATGGTTCTATCAAATATTTTTCTACGGTCGCATTTGATATCAGCGAGTTGAAAAACAAACAACAAGAACTGGAAGCGGCTCGAGACATTCTGGAATCTTCGTTGGACGAGTTGAAAGCAAAAAATGACATTCTAGAGGAGTCTAAGCGGATTTTGAGCGCCAGTAATGCCCGTATCGAGGCCAGTCGTTTGCAATTGGCCGAACAGAGTCAAAAACTGGCCAAACAAAATAAAAACATTACTGATAGTATCAACTATGCAAGTCGTATTCAGCGAGCCCTGCTTACTCGTAAGCAAAAAATTATCGACCGTTTCAAAGATGCATTTATTCTGTACCTGCCCAAAGACATTGTTTCAGGGGACTTTTATTGGTACTCAGAAATAGGTAATCGCTACGACCGCTTTGGAGACTTTGATCAAAGTCAGCCCAATAAAAAGCCCAAGAAGGTGTTGATTGCGGCCGACTGTACCGGCCACGGAGTTCCAGGGGCTTTGATGACCATCATTGGTAACAACATTTTGGATGGGGTGGTAAACAAACAACGGATTACCGAGCCAGACGAAATTTTGTACGAGTTGGACAGCCAATTGGTAGAAACGCTGCAATCTGATAATGACGCTGAGGAAGATGCCAAAGTAAATGATGGAATGGATATTAGTGTGATGGTGATTGATGAAAACCGCAACCGTTTGCATTTTGCCGCAGCTAAAAATCCGCTATTGTACGTAAGAGATGGTGAAATTCATCAGATTAGAGGCTCAAAGTTCCCCATTGGTAGCAACACCCAGTATAAGTTGCAAAAGGTATTTGAAAAACATACTATAGACATCAAGCCAGGAGATGTATTTTATATGATATCGGATGGGTTTCAAGATCAATTTGGCGGTAAAAATGGCAAGAAGTATTTGACCAAACGCTTTCGTAATTACTTGTTGTCGATCAGCCATTTGCCTATGGGAGAACAACACGAAAAGTTGTACGAAGAAATTACTACCTGGCGAGGAAACTCTCCCCAAACCGACGATATTTTGATTATGGGAGTCAAATATTAGTATTGCCTTGCCTCTCTTATACGTATAAAAGCCCTTTGACTTTTGGCCAAAGGGCTTTTAGATTGTATTTGTAACTTGCTTTACTTTTCCTTCACTTTTTTTATCTTTCCTTTTATAATTTTGCCTTTCTCTTGGGGTTTTATGATGCTTAGTTTGCCACCCAAGCTTTAGCAGCTTCTAATGAGCCAAAGTGTTCGTTGCCCGTTTTTTTACTTTTGATTGCGTATTCCTTGGTCGATAACTCTGTAAATATATTGTTAGAAGTTACAAAAGCCATTTTTTCAAGACCCGAATAGCGCGCGGCAGGTAACCAAGTTTTGATCATCCAGTTCAAAGAATCAGAGAAAGAACCTTCCATCAATGCCGTATCCATTACTACCCGTCGTGATTTGGATTCCTGTAATAGACTCAAACAGGCTTGCATACCTTCTACAATATTATCGTGGGGACAGTAGCCTTGCCACTGGGCGATTACTGCGTCGGTTTTCGTGCAATGTTCTAATTTTACAAAGCTAATGCCACTAGGTCTTTTCAAAACAGTCATTGTATTCGTGATTGAGATTAATTATTGCTTGATTGTGTTGCAATTCTAGTGATTAAAACCCATTCGCCCAAATGGCTAAATTTTGCCTAACGTAAGTTCAAACCTCGAAAATAGCGAGAAAAAAAACCAGTTTTTACATCCATCGTAGTAAAGTTAAACGTGTAGGTTTTTGGGTATTTTACGTCTTTTTACCATCAATATTATTTCTCCCAAAAACATAAGCCTCTCAATATCAACACTTTAATTAAAATTAGTATTTATATACTAATCTTATCAAACCAACCGAGAAAATGTAATAAACTCAAACAAACCACAAAAAAAGCAACTTGATCGCTCCGAACGGTAAGTTTTGGCACAGCTGAAGTTAAACTATTCTATTTTCTTCAAAGAAAATGAGGTCATGTTAAATTTTAACAAAAAAGCCTGACAGTCAACGACCACCAGGCTTTATGTTTAATGAATTATTGAATATATAGCATTTAATATTTTGTACTTTTTTTAGATACTACAAACGTATCCCAAAACTAAAAGCATTCAATTCAGGGCCTCTATCTTTTACAAAAAGCGTATTGAGGTCATACTTGGCGAATAATAGGAAACCTCTAAATCCTAAATGAGTCATCAATCCATACCGCCAATTATTCAAGAAATAATTGTTATGGGGACGCTGGGTATCGGCCCCACTGGGTCTTATTTTGGCGTAGCTGTCTAAACGATATCCGGCATATCCTCCCACATCAAAACGGAACGTAGTACGCCCATATTCATTTCTAAACTTAAAGCCCAACAACAAAGGAATGTTGGCGTATATCGTAGTCAACTTGCTTTTATCCAGGGTAGTACCAGCGTTGTCTTCGGCATAATCTCTAAATTGGACTTCGTCAGCATTTTGAACAATGTATTTGTTGTTCTGAAACATAAAGTTATTCCAACTTACTTCTATCCCCATCGTGAGGTACACTGGGCTACGGAAAAAGCTCGTCCGACGATACCAGCCTACTGAGATGTAGCGGGAACCAAATACGTTCAATCCGTAGTTTTTCCCAGACTCATCAGGAAACCGCCCGTTTTCCAGATAATTATTAAAGCCCAAATCTACCGCAAAGTAGTTTCGTACGTAGGACCTTCGGCGATAACGACGGCGACGAAAATCCCGCTTACCATATTCGTTTTCGTAATAGTTTTTAAAATTATCATTGGGCTGATACACAATGACGGTTGGTTCGCTCGTGGTTGTATTAGAGCGGGTAGAATCGGCTTTGTTGAGGGCTTCTGCCACAATTTTGTTCAAATCTACTTGGGACAGGTTTTTCAAGCCATCCTTGTCCTTGGTAATAATCATAATTTTATTACCATTGATCTCTATCTTCAGGGTATCCTGGGCTTGCGCTGTGCTTATATTCCACAGCATCAAGATAAGGGCAAAAAGTCCTATATTTTTCATAGCAAATAATTTCATATGCTTAACAAATAGTTATATGGTTCGATGGTTGCCTATCGCGTACTATGGTATACCCTGTTTGTTCTAGAAATACACGGATAAACATTCGTTTAAAAATTAACCTTTATAAATTTAAGGGAGTATCCAAAAAATAACATACCCAATTCATACCCGTTCTTTCGCGGATATATTTCGTTATTTTTATTACCCGTAGCACGGCTATGGGTGCAAAAAATAGCCTCATCTATCCGCAAAATCACTGGCTTTAATAGGGAGACTATTTCTTGCATCCTCCTTAATCGTCCCGGTCTCCCAAAAACTTGAGTATTCCCGATCTTTTCTTTTTCGTTTTCTTCTTGTTTTTATCTTGCTGATCTCGACCTTTGATTTTGTTCCAAATCTTTTTCAATCCGGTCTGGGGTTCATCCTGTTCCCGGCTTCCAGCCATATTCTCCGACAACTTCAGCGTCACCACAATTTTAGGTTGTGTCTTAGGCTGAGGCAATTGGCTTTGTAACCCATTGTTCTCGCCAGCCAACTTCAATCCCTGCGCCCCTGCTAGAAGGTCTACCCTGCTTAGTTTTTTACGACGGACATTGACCTGCACCGGTTGTATATTGGGCACCGGCAATGATGCTTTTACTTTGTCGTCTACTTTGCCCGCATTCAAGCTTTTTTCTAGCTTATTCTTGGGCTTGTTTTTGGGCTCATTTTTGAGCTGAGTTACATTAGTTTGATTTAAACTGGGTTGATTCAGGTCAGTCTGTTTTACATTTTTTGAATCATTACCAGAAGTATTCAGCGCCAGATTTTGAGTAAATGTTTTGTCAACCGTTTTATTTTCTTTGTAATTTTTTGAAATATCTACTTTTCGTGGAGCTGGTTTGCCCGTCAAACGCATGTCTACCGGCATTCCTTTGAGCTTCATCTGCAACGAAACCATCTTAGCCGCTGTTTGGGCAGGAAACGGAGCCACTTGGGGCCTCCACAACGCCAAACCGATGGTTAGAAAAGTAACTGATAGCCCAGTAGACCACCACACCGCCTTGCGCTTCCACCACACTACGGGTCTTTTTTGGTCAAGTTGAGCATTGAGCTTATCCCACACAGCGGCTCGGGGCATTTGCTCAAAGTCTTTTAACTTTTCTTCAAAAATTTTGTCTATTGGATGTTTAGTCATGATGATCTAAGCTAAAAATTTTTTTTTCCTGTTCTGATACATATTTCTGCAGCAACACCCGCGCTCTCGATAACTGCGACTTAGAAGTGTTGGCACTGATGCCCAATTGTTCGGCAATTTCTTTGTGCGAATACCCCTCTATGGCATACAGGTTAAAAACCGTACGATAGCCATCGGGCAATTGATTGACGCATTTCATGAGGTCTTCTGCATTTAAGTTGCTCTCTGCTTCGGCATATTCGGCTATTTCTCTGGTATTTTCTATATCGACCTCCGATTGCTGCATTTTATTTTTTCGGAGGTGATTCAACGCTTCATTTACCATAATTCGCCTAATCCAGCCCTCGAAGCTTCCTTCTTCTTTGAATTGGTCTATTTTGTTAAAAACCTTCAAAAACCCATTCGTCATCACTTCTTCTGCGTCAAATTGATGGCGCACATAACGCAGACATACCGCAAACATTTTAGGGGAGTACTGCTCGTACACCTGCTGCTGCGCTTGCCGCTTGCCTTTTCGGCATCCTTTAATCAATGCTTTTTCTGACGAAAATCTCGACATTGTCTGTTATATGCTATAGTTTTTAAGTAAAATTATTCAGAAGTGTTTTACTTCTAAATATTGGTTATATGTTCAGTTGTATTAGGTAGATACTATAATCATTATAAAGGTTGCTTGAGGGTAAAAAAAAATTCACTTCCGAGTATAAATTAAATATAACCCTCTATTAATCAGAAACTTAAATTTTACATTTTTTTCATTTTTTCCAAACCATTCTCAGTACACTTGGTTATTGCGGTATGAATTCATTTAAGAAAAAGATAAAAACCCTGGACGAAGAAACTATAGATCGCATTGTAGAAATGGCTTGGGAAGATCGTACTCCTTTTGATGCTATTTTGGCTCAATACGGATTAAAGGAGCAAGAAGTGATTCAACTGATGCGCCAAGAAATGAAGCCCAAGTCGTGGCGAATGTGGCGAAAACGCGTACAAGGCCGTAAAACCAAGCATCGCAAGAGGAGATCATCTGAAGTAGATCGTTTTCATTGTAGCCGGCAAAAAAGCATCAGTGGCAATAAAATTTCAAAGAGATAGTAATACCGACTTTCCGCACGTTGTCTGTTGTTTTAGTTTAATTAACAGTCTTGCTTGA
>CALDJV010001092.1 GCA_937899305.1 uncultured Cytophagaceae bacterium | reverse complement strand
TCAAAAAATGAAGCCGCCGGAGGCAACCGAGCCAAAATCAGAGAAAATAAGCTAAAACTACCCTTTTATTCTTGTGCAATACCAATTTAATCAGTCAAAATAATTAAACAGGCGGCTTTTAACGATAAGATGTTGATTTATTAAGGAAACAGCATTGGACCGTCGACTGTGGACTAAAAAAACTATGGACTCACAAGCAAAAAACTACCAACTACTAACTAAAGTTATGAAGCATTGAGCCAATCCATTGCTTTTTGTTCATCATCAAAATAGTTGACCTTAAAAGTAAGGTTTTTAGGAGCTTGGGTAGCTTGTTGGATGCCTACCTGGGCAAATAAATCTTCAGGCATTAAGAAAGCTTTTTTTTGCACTCCTGCATCCGGGTAAGCAGTAAATATTTGATCATCGAACCATTGTTGAATTTCGGGAGTGATGATAAAGTTGAACTTGGTTGTATCAATGAATAATTTTTGAGGGCAATGGGTTTTGATCGTATCGAGCCAAATAAGAATTTGCTCTTTGAAAGTGGGCTCATCCAAAGTACTACTGGTGGGTTTCCAACGGGTAACCAATAAAGCGTCTTCTTCTTGAAAATCAATGGTTTTGAATTCGGACTCAATGAGTAACATATGGTTTAAAAAATTAAATAAATTGATAGATTTGCCACAGACATCAGGAAACAACCTCAAAAAGGGGCTTGCCTTCAAGTGTGCAATTGTCTTGCCTTTTTGATATGAATAAGTAAAAAAACAAAGATTGATGTGCCGTAAGAGGAGAAATTTAAAGATTTGGTAAACGGGTGATTGCGAGTGTTTCATTTACCCCGCAATCACTCGTTTGTTCAAAGTTAATCTAGTAGAGTTACATGTACCATACAAGTATGCTCAATGGCCAGTCCGCATAGTAGGAGGTTCAGATCCCTCCTGTTTAGGCAATTTGTCTTTGCCAATTTGTGAGCCTTTCATTCCATAAAATACCAGGTAGATATAGCAAATAATGACAATGGCAAAAGAGTTTTGAACCCCAATTTGAGGCAGGTCGGCCATTTTTCCTTGTAAAGGAGGCACAATGGCGCCACCCAAAATCATCATGACCAGTAGCGAGCTTCCCTGACTGGTATATTTGCCCAAACCATCAATGGCCAAGGTGAAAATATTGGACCACATAATAGAATTGAATAACCCAATGCCAATAATGGTCCACATGGCCAATTTACCATTGGTACTGATGGCTACACTCAATAATACAATAACGATAGAGGCAAATATGGCCAACGTTTGTCCCGAAGAGCCTTTACCCCACATAAAAGCGGCAAAGTTGAGCACCATAAAACCCAAGAAGGGCCACATTTCGCTCAATGAAATTTTGGTAATGATTTGACCATCTACGAAACCAAGGCCCGCAATTAAATAAATGGTAAAAAAAGCGGCCAAGGCTACCAAAATCATCAAACCAATTTGTTTGGTAGCGTTTTGCATTTTGCTCAACGAAATGGCCCCCAAAAAACGCCCAATCATGGCACCACCCCAATAAAACGCCAAGTACTTACCAGCGGTTTTTTCACTCATATTGGCAATGTTTTCCAATCCCAAGTATTGAATAATGATACTGCCAATGGCTACTTCGGCCCCTACGTACACAAAAATGGCGACCATCCCCAAAGTCAGGTGAGGATAACGAATGGCTACCGCTCGTTTCTCTATCTTTTCGCTGGCAAAGCTGGGGAGCTTGATAAACCAAATAATGGCCGCCAAAACCCACCAAGCTGCGGCCAAACCCAGATAAGGGAGCTTGACCGAATCGGCTCCTTCAAATTTGCCTTGAAAGATGAAATAAGCGCCAATAATAGGAGCGAGGGTGGTTCCTAGAGAGTTGAATCCTTGTGATAAATTGAGTCGACTGGCTGCTGTATCGGGGTTCCCTAAAATGGCTACATAAGGATTGGCAGCAATTTGTAAAACGGTGACGCCCGAAGCCAGCACAAACAAAGCCCCCAGAAAAAAAGGATAGCTTTTGTATTCGGCAGCCGGGTAAAACAAAGCACAGCCAATGCCCCCAATGACCAAACCAATGATGATCCCATTTTTGTAACCAATCTTGGCGATGGGGTCCCCCGAAAGTACCGAGATTACAAAGTAAATGATGGAAATGATAAAGAAGGCTCCAAAAAATGCGGTTTGCACCAACATAGACTGGAAGTGAGTGAGCGAAAATACTCCTTTGAGGTGCGGGATCAATATATCGTTGAGGACAGTAACAAAGCCCCACATAAAGAATAACATGACCACTACGCCAAAGGCGAATGTATGTTTTTTAGTGTTAGTTTCCATTTGAAATTTTGATGGTTCTATTGTTTCATTGCTCAATTGTTCCGCGATGCGTGGCGAAGCAATTCAACCATAAAGCAATACAACAATGTAACAATGCTTACTTTTTTTCTTTTACCCAATAATCCGCGTCAAACATTTTGTTGTTGTTTTCTTGATACAGCGCATAATTAAACCCTTTGTGGATACAATACGCCCCATGGTTGCCCTTTTTGTCAATGGCCAGGTAACCAATCTGCATATCTTTGAATTGTTGCTTGGCCACAATGCGCCTCACGCCTTCTTCGCACGCCTCTTGGGGAGTATAGCCTTGGCGCATCAATTCTACAATCAAGAAAGAGCCCAAGGTTTTCATAACTGCTTCGCCTAGTCCCGTAGCACAGGCCCCGCCTACTTCGTTGTCTACGTAGAGCCCTGCCCCGATAATGGGCGAATCACCTACCCGTCCTCGCATTTTGTACGCCAGTCCACTGGTGGTGCAACCTCCCGAAATGTCGCCTTTTTGGTCAATGACCAACATACTGATGGTGTCGTGGTTTTCTACATTGATAATGGGCTTGTATTGTTTTTCTTTGAGCCATTTTTGCCAGTCTTTTTTAGACTTTTCGGTCAATAGGTCTTTCTTCTCAAAACCTTCGGCCAAAGCAAATTGCAGCGCTCCTTCGCCCGCCAACATCACATGAGGAGTTTTGTCCATTACCCGTCGGGCTACCGATATGGGGTGGACAATGTCTTCCAGAAAACAAACCGAACCCGCGTTTCCGGTTTCATCCATGATGCAGGCATCCAAGGTTACGTGCCCATCGCGATCGGGCGCTCCCCCCAATCCTACTGTAGTACCTTCAGCGTCGGCTTCAGTTATCCTCAGGCCTTTTTCTATAGCATCTATAGCTTTGCCGCCATTTTGTATCACCTTGATGGCCTCCTTATTGGCGGCCAGTCCGTGGTACCAAGTAGACACTACAATGGGTAAGGTCGCCTTAGAGGCAGGGTTTTGTTTTTTGCCTACTTTAGGTTGGGTATCTTGCTTTTCTGAGTTGGCCTCTTTTTGATCCTGGGCATTTCCTGTTTCGCGACAACTCGCCAAACCCAGTCCGGTGGCCATGGTGGCCAGTATTCCTTTATTGAGAAAATTTCTTCTTGAGAACATAAAATACGATTGCTATATGGTTCTATTGCTAAATTGTTATTTTGACCTTCTACTCTTTACTCCAGGCATTGCCCAACAATTTGACAATAGAACAATTTAACCATTTGAATAAAACAATTTGGTATGAACTATCTTTGCTGAATTAATTCAACTAAAATTTCATCCGCAAAAATCCAGGATTTACCTCCGGCACCCAGGTGCCATTCAGGTACTTTGCCTCGGTTTTTGGCTACCACCTTGATGTATCGAACCTTGGTGTTCTTTTTTATTTCAAAATCTTTGATAACTACTCCTTTAGCTTTTTCATCTACCGAATTAGCTACCTTGCCGAGCTCCTCATAATTGGTGCCGTCTACCGAACCCCAAAAAGTGACCGAGGCAGGCATAAATACCCACGAACGTTGTTCTTGTAAAAAGCCCATCGCTACTTTTTTGATTTCCTGGGTTTTACCCAAATCCATCACCGCTTCTAGGTCTTGCCCTTGGTAGCCTTGCCAACCGCCTAGTTGATAATTTTTACCTCCACGCAAAAAGTCAATCAAGGTAGTAGGTCCATCCGCTGCGTATTGGTTGGCGTATTTGCTTTTCAGCTCCAGCTTTCGCCCCGCGATGATCTTTACATATTGTGTTTCTATGGTATCACTCGATTGGTTTCCTTGCTTGGCAAAGGCACGAATAGTCGTTGTTTTATCCAGGTTAAAAGGCTGACTGTATTTTTGGAATGGTTGGCCCTCTACCGAATAAAAAATGGCTTCTACCTGAGGCAACTTATTGATTTTTACCTCGGCTTGATTCTCAAAGGTAAGCGATCCTTCAAAATAAGGAACTGGAGTAATGGCAAATTCATCAATACTTGTGGTAGGTTGGTGTTCGGGTTGACTGCCCCATTCTTGGTTAGGGGTTTCGCCCATTTCCAGCACCAGTTCTCCTCCATCCATAATGGCTTGGTGTTCCAAATAGGTTTTGGCGTAGGGTTTCCCGTTCAGGGTAGCCGATTGAATGTAAATGGCTTTGTCAGACACACCATTGGCCTTGACAGTAAATTTTTTGCCATTTTCAAGGTTGATCGTAGTTTTGGGGAATACCGGACTGCCAATTACATAATAAGTTTTGGTAGGAGTGACTGGATAAAAACCCATGGCACTCATTACATACCACGCCGACATTTGCCCACAATCTTCGTTGCCCGAAAGTCCATCAGGTGCATTGCTATATAATGTACTGAGAATCTGAGCGATTTTACTCTGGGTTTTCCAGGGTTTGCCCACAAAGTTGTACAAATACGCCATATGATGACTGGGTTCATTGCCGTGGGCGTATTGACCAATCAATCCCGTGATGTCGGCTTGTTTGCGCCCGCTGGTTTTAGAAGAAGCCGAGAAAAGATTGTCCAACCATTGGTCGAGTTTGGGTTTGCCTCCTAGCATCTTGGTCAACCCAGTGATATCTTGTGGGACATACAAACTATACTGCCAGGAATTGGCCTCAGTAAAGTTAAAGTTGACTTCTTCGGGGCGAAAAGGCTGCATCCAACGATGGTTTCGTTTGCCTCGCATAAACCCAGTTTGAGGATCAAAAATGTGCTTGTAGGCTTGGGCTCGTTGCATAAAAGTACGGTAGTCGTCTTCTTGTTTCAAATCTTTGGCCATTTGGGCAATGCACCAGTCGTCGTAGGCATATTCCAGGGTTTTAGAAACCGATTCGGACTCGTCGGTGGCCGAAATAAAACCTTGGGCCCGGTAAGCATCCAAACCAAATTTGTCTTGAGCAGCACTGGCTTTCATGGCTTCAAAAGCTTTGTCAGCAGGAAACTTTCTGATCCCTTTTTTATAAGCATCAGTAATCACAGGCACCGAATGGTACCCAATCATACAATTGGTTTCGTTGGCGGCCAACTCCCACACTGGCAATGTTTTGCCCTGCTCGTATTGCTTGATAAAAGTATTGATAAAATCGTTGGTGCGTTTTTGTTGAATGATGGTGTACAAAGGGTGGGTGGCCCTATAAGTATCCCACAACGAAAACACCGTGTAGTAGTCAAACCCCTCAGTTTGGTGGATTTGATTGTCGCGCCCTCGATACTGGCCATCTACGTCGTTGAACACATTCGGGGCAATCATGGTGTGGTACAGTGCAGTGTAAAAAATCGTTTGTTCTTGCTTACTGCGACCTTCTACCGCAATTTTAGACAATTCGTGGTTCCAGGCCTGGGCCGCTTTTTGTCGGAGGCGAGCAAACCCTTCACTGAGGGCTTCCGTTTCCAGGTTTTTACGGGCTCCTGCTATACTTACTGCTGAAATACCCACTTTTACCAGCACTTCTTCGTTGGGTTGGGTACCAAAGGTAAAAGCTGCTTTCAGGGCCTTATTGGTCGCCTTTTTAGCGCTGATTATTTTGCCAGCTTGCTCAATCTGGGCTTTGCTAAAAGGTTTAGAAAACTTGGCCACAAAATAAACGTGCTGATTGGTTGCCCAAGCCTCAGAAGTACGGTAGCCTTGAATTTCTTGGTTGTTTACGATTTCAATATGGCTATCAATCACCTTATCGCGGTGAACCAAATCCAAAATAATGTTGCTTTGCGTACTCTCAGGAAAGGTGTAGCGGTGTATGCCTACTCGGGGAGTAGTAGTCAGCTCGGCCTTGATCTTATAGTCATCTAATTGCACACTGTAATATCCGGCTTCGGCCTTTTCGTTGTCATGGCTAAAAGCCGAACGGTAGCCTGGTTTGCCATCGGCTCCATTATGGTACCTCACTTCGCCCGTGGTAGGCATCAATAAAATATCACCATAGTCGGATACGCCAGTACCGCTCAAGTGGGTATGCGAAAACCCATAGACGTACTTATCGGAATAATGATAACCCGAACAGCCGTCCCAACCCGTGAGGCGAGTATCGGGGCTCAACTGTACCAGCCCAAACGGAACCGTAGCTCCGGGGTAAGTGTGGCCGTGTCCTCCGGTACCAATAAATGGATTCACCAGTTGGCTGTAATCCTTCCCGCTATAAGCCGGAACTGTCCATTGACGAATGGTCGGGGTTTTGGAATTGGCCGTTTCTTGCTCTTGGGTTTGGTCTTTGGGGTTTTGGGTGCAAGCCCCTCCCAATAGAAGGCCCACCCCAATCATGCAATGCGTAAAAAATTTCTTCATAGACTTTATCTTTCTAAATAACAGCAAGCTTATTTACTTGTAAACATAGTAAATAAATGGGATTTTTTGGGAGGATTTGGGGATGAGGAGGTGGTAAAGACTTTTTCTTGTGTTATTTTGATGATAGGAAGAACCAAGTTCATAAGGTTGGCGATATATCAAGAAATGCTGGGCGTCTTCTAAGCGCCTTATATTACCTATAATTTAAAGATGATGCTCCCATATTTTACCAATAATCTTCAATATCTCTGGCTCTATCAACAAAAGTATCTTGATCAATTTCATTAGTACCAAAGCGATTCCGGAATTTGTTGGTGATTTTACGCATCCAGCTTATTTCCTCGTCAGGGTTCATCCCTTCGGCTATGAGCACATCTTCGGCAAACTCATGGGCAATATAGTAAGCCGATTTACTGATGTTTTCACCATCTTCGGGAGGAATGCAAAACCCCCAGTTTACACAGAGATCATAAAGAAATGCATTTAATTCACGTTCCATTGCAGGAACATCATTGTTTTGTTTGTATCCCATATTTTCTTTTTGTTTATCGTGATTTACTACGCAAAATTAATGAGAAATTAACTATTTATGATGGTATATTGGTGTACTTCTTAATATCGTTTGTAAGGATGAGCTTCATTGGGTTGAGAGAAAAATCCTGTCAATCCTTTCATCCTGAGCAATCCTGCTTCAGACAATTATCGTGAAAAACACTTATCTTTATCCACCTATAAAGTTAAATAAAACAAAATGCCCGAATTCCAAACCATCACCCAAGCCTTTGAGTGGTTTTTAGAAAACATTTACCCGGATTTGCCAACGGAGCGAAAAGCACCCATAAGAGATGCCAAGTATGCCTTTTATAGTGAGACCCGTAACATTTCTACCAAAAAAATGAAACGTATTTTGGACGAATACACCGACTACGAGAATGTGCATCGGTTAGGGAAAAGCGTATAGTTTTGTGGTAAATATATTGCATTTACCATAAATATTGCTATATTTGTATGTCTTTTCAGGTGAAAAGATAGCCCAAGAGGTCTGAGTTTGGCGACCGACCTCAAGGGCTGATGCAAAATAAACATTTTACAGTATGCAAGATAAGACATGCAAGGCATTGGGTGCAAACAATGCCGCAGTTAACCGCATTCCCAAAAGCATAGAAGGGGTGTTTCCTCAGGATTTTGTACCTCAAACTCCATTGCCCGATACACCATCAGTTTCTTTATTTGAAGAAAGCCTTCGGGGGCGCCTGGAAGCCTTTTCGCTGGATGCTCAAGCCGCTTTGGAGCATTCTATTCAAACCGATTTGATCACTTTACAAGAACAACTCGAGCTGCAACAAATCCAACTACGCTATTTGCTCAATGAGATTCATCTGCTGCATTGGCTTAGAGAAGTGAAAAGCTAAAAATAGTCGTAAAACACCTGTTAGGTTTTGAGACGTTGTCGAAAAAGCCTAACAGGTGTAGTCATCAATTTTGGTAATATTATTTCACCTTGACAAACCATTGATTTCTGGCTCGATGATTTGTTACCCGAAAACCAGTGACTTTGCCTTGGGGATTTCTGTCAAACTGGATAGAATTTAAAAACCATTTGCTATTTACAAAATCCTCGTTCCAAGCCTGGGAGAGCTCAAATTGGCCATTACGAAAATGCGAAAGGTACAGCTTTCCATCTTGTTGCATTACCTCATAAGTAGTTTGTAATTCCTCGCTCCAGTATCGACCCACAAAATCGGCCAGGCGCTTAGAAGTAAGCGGGGGAACAGTCTTCATTTTAAGGCGTACTTTATTACGATAAATCAAGCGATTGATTTTACCTTTAGCGTCTGATTTGAAATCCATAGATGATCGGTAAGCAGGTATCCAAAACACCCCAGGGGCAGTAGCCGTCATCGGGAATTTTTCTTCATTGGTAGCTTGGGTCATCAATTGGTTGCCTTCGCGCGTGATGGTAACATACCAGCCCGCTCCAAAGCGATAGATGCCTACATATTGGTCCAGTTGTTTATTCGATAAGGCGATGCTTTTCTCAGTAGCTTTAGATGCTTTTTTAGCGGTTTTGGGTTTTTTAACGCTTGGTTTTACTCCTTTGATGTACCACTTGGCTATTTTTTGGGCAGGACGCCAAGAGCGTGCATAACAGTTGCTAAATACCGCGACCGATAAGTGATGTTCAGGAAAATAAATCATGTACGTATCGAATGCAGCCCAACTTCCCGAGTGCTCGGCTAGCTTTGCGCCCCAAGCTTTTCCCACATTAAGCCCAAAAGCGTAAGAAGATTCCTTGCCGTTATTCAATTTACCAGTTTGAAACATGCGCTTGACGACGGCTTTTCCACCTACTTTAGGATTATCTAGATTGATGAGCCATTTTGCCATATCGGTAGTAGTGGTATGCAATGAACTAGAACCTAGTACACTGGGGACTAAGTTTATTGTGAGTTAATTTGATGTAATTTGTGGTC
>CALDJV010001091.1 GCA_937899305.1 uncultured Cytophagaceae bacterium | reverse complement strand
TTTTTCAGTTAAAACATTTGCAATGGTTGGATATTGAAAGTAATAAAATTTCAGCATTGCCTGAACGATTATTTGACCTAAAAAATCTTCGAAAATTAAATATAGGTGACAACCCTTTCCAAGCCCTGCCGTCTGGAATTGGTCAACTGAGTAAACTAGAGTATATAGGGTTAGCGAATAGCAAGGTACAGTCATACCCCAAGGAGTTTGCCAAGTTGCAGAAGTTACGAGAAGTTATGCTGCAATCGGCCAATGTTACAACATTACCTGAGGAATTTGGGCAACTGGGCTCGTTGGAACGCATATATTTGAATTTTAATCCTCAGCTAGATGCCCACCAAGCATTGAAGGTATTGTCAAAATTACCCAAATTAGAAGAAGTGATCATGTATGCGAGCGGGGTCAATACCTTTCCTCCAGAAGTGGTGAATTTGAAAGCACTCAAAAAACTTTATTTGGGTGGACAACAACTAAATCTGAAACAAATAGTACCCCTACTCGGAAAACTTCCTGCATTGACGTATTTGTACCTGGATGAAATCAAAGAAATACCTTCAGACATTCAACTGTTGAATCACTTGGATACATTGATTGTGATGGATGCTGAAACCAGGAATGAAGATGTAGGCTTGCTTTTTTCGAATTTGAAGGGAGCTACCTCATTGGCGTTTTTGTTGTTTCAAAGCGATTATGTGGATGCCATACCGACCCAAATTGGAGAGTTGGGTACCCTAAAAAAACTCAATAATTTGAGGTTGAGGGGAAACAAACTCTCCACGTTGCCTGAGGCAGTCACCCAACTCAAAAACCTTCAAATTTTAGACTTGGAGATCAACAAATTTTCCGAAGACGAAAAAGCCCGTATCAAAAAACTATTGCCCCATGTCGAGGTCAAATTTTAGGCAAAGCCGATGGATGGCCGTCAGGCTAAAAATACAAATAACTGATTATCAAACAGTAAGACCTGTCAGGTTTGTAAGACGAAGCCAAAGAAACCTGACAGGTCTGGGCAGTACATACGTTTTTTAATCAAGTGAGACCCTTAGCCTGACGGCTATGGTGTCCACACAGAATCGAGGCGGGGAGTAATGAATGTGGGAGAAAATTTGCCTTCATTATGGTTAGCCTGACGGTTATGGTGTCCCCACAGGTTGATCAATGCCTGATTTTGGGGACCTCAGATGAGGTGTTCGCGGTTGTTTTTTAGCGTTCTAAAATATTTATTATTCTGTAAAATAAAACATATTTTTGGACCAAAGAATGGTAACCGTTTATTGAACCTCAAAATATGAAAGCGATCAAATTAAAAGTCGGAGTACTATTGCTCACCCTGTGCTGTATTACAAGCACTGGTTGGACACAAACAAGGCAATCTCTAAAAAGAAACAAAAAGGGGAAGTACATTTATAGATCGACTAACAAGGTTTACCCTATTCTTACAAACTCTTACCCAAACCAAAAATACTGGATCGTAACTGACATTGTTCCAGTGGGCGCTTGGGTTACTTTGAGGCATCATTTAGATAGCCCCTTTAGAGTGCAAGTGATAGATTCTTTAAAAGCACCTTATACAAAAACCAAACGTGCCTACCCATATGCTTACCTGAGTCCGGCGACATTGAAGGCTTTGAAACTGGCATCACATGGTGGGTTGATTACATTAGAATACCAAACCCCGTTGGATAGCTTACTAAAGAATGTGGCCCAATCTACCTTTTCTGAACAATTCATTGGCTATCAAAAGCTAGCTTTGCAGTTTTTGAAGTATCACGCGCATAGCACTGAAACCCCTCCTTTGGATAGCCTTGAAAAAATGTCGGCCCGCTTTTCGGATAAACAAAAGGTGGATTATCGTTTTTTTTTGGCTCGTTTCCTCAAAAAAAATCAACCGATGAAAGCCAAAAAGTTATTTGAGTCATTGGCAAAGACTGCTCAAGCCCAAGGAGATAAAACAATGGAAGCGGCCTGTTGGCTGCATATCGGAGATATTGAAGTGGAATGGTTTCGCCAGCGGGATTGGCGTAAATTATCACCTCGGGCATATTTGACCTATCTTAAAATTGCCAAATCTCAACAACAAAACAGAAAAATAGCGATTGCTTACAAGAGAATTGGGGATTTGTACTTGGTAAAACGCGCTACTTCCAAGGCAGAAAGTTATTATCTGAAATTATTGAAAATGCGTGAACAAGAAAATGATTTAGAGAAACAGGCGTGGGTTTGGGGAGCCTTGATTCAGATATATAACAATGTGGGTTGGTGGGCTAAATCAGAGTATTACTTGTTGAAACTGGTTGATTACCGCAGGAATAAGGGAACAACACAAGAATTGTTGTGGTCGCTCAGTGAGCTAATGTGGGTGTACAACAACTTAGAAAAAATGCATAAGTCATTGCGATATCTCAAAGAAATGTACGCCCTCAAAAAAGACATTGGTTTACTGGGTTTGCTTGAGAAATATGATGGGGCCGATTTTTTGGACTACTTACTGACTTGGTTTAAAGAAGAAAAACAAGATGCCAGCTTGAAAAACATGTTGGCGCAACGGATTACTTCGCTTACTTTCTTGAGTAGGCCACTCATTGCAGCCAAATATATGACTTATCAACTGGATTTTATTGACGATCCATTGGCTACCTGGACTACCCTGAATGACATTGCTTTTTCTTATCATAAAATGGGAAAGTATGCATTGGGGAAACAGTTTTATACCAAGGGCCTGAGGTTTGCCATTCGTCACAAAAAGCCAATTTGGCAAGCAATACAATACCATAAACTGGCTTATTTTTACCACGGGTTTGAGCGTTTCCGACGAGTGAAGAAATATTACCGTAAGGCACTTAAGGTGCTCAAAAATAGCCATCCAGATGCTTATAAAAACAATGGAGGACTGTATCATATCAAATACATGTTTGGTTTTTTAGTCACCCAGCCTCAATACCGCGAATTGGCGGTCGCCTTGGCCAAGCAATTTGTGAGATTGAGCGAGGGTACTCAGGATCAATCAGACTTTCAACAAATTTTAAAAGCACTTCAAGCCAATTAATTGCGACATCAAGCAAAAAATGAATGGTGGTGAGGTGCTATAATTCCAAAAGAATTGTTAAATTAATCCGGTCAAACTTAAATGAAAGATCAAACAAATGAGGTTTTTTACCTTAGGTCCATGTATTCTCTTCTTAACCAATACGTTATTGTACACTTCTTACGAACTCACCACTATTGATCAAATGAAAGCCCAGCTCCTGAGAACACCCAAGCTGGGTACGTTTCCAGAAAGAAAATTAAATAGAACAAACCATAAAATGCATAGCATATGAAAACAATACAGTTTTTTTTCGCCTTGTTGACAATCTGTACTGGGTTACAAGCCCAGAATGTTCCAATTAAGCCTCCTAAAGCCAAGAAAATACCCAAGAAATTAACGACCCATGGCCATACCAGGGTAGATAACTACTATTGGCTGAAGGAAAGAGAAAACCCCAAGGTGATTGATTATTTGAAAGCAGAAAACAAATACCAAGAAGCAAGAATGGCCCATACCAAGCCCTTGCAAGAAAAACTTTTCAAAGAGATCAAAGCACGTATCAAACAAACTAGCAAATCACTGCCTTTTGTTCGTAGGGGATATTCTTATTATACGCGTTATGAAGCGGGAAAACAGTACCCCATTTATTGCCGAAAAAAAGTGGCAAAGTCCAGTGCAAAATCACTGAAAAGTGACGAAGAACAGGTGCTGCTGGATGCCAACAAACTTGCCAAAGGTCAATCTTATTACCGGGTAGGGGGCTATAGAATTTCTGACAATGATCGTTTTCTGGTATATTCGGAAGACACCCTAGGCCGATTTAAGTACACCATTAAAATAAAAGACCTCAAAACTGGGAAATTGCTTCAAGACAAAATTTTGAATACCACCGGAGGAATTACCTTGGCGGCTGATAATAAAACCATTTTTTATTCGGTGAAAGAGCCCGTTACTTTACGGTCTTATCGTATTATGCAGCACAAAATCGGAGCAGATACCAAAAATGATCGAGTGGTGTTTGAAGAAAAAGACCCCACTTTTTCGGTGTATGTGTATCGCACCAAGTCACGGAAGTACATCATCGTGGGAGCATACAGTACCTTGACGACCGAAGAGCGCATATTACCCGCAAACGACCCTGATGGCAAACTAAAAATCATCATCTCCCGAAAACGAGGACACGAGTATTCAGTGAGTCATTTTAAAAACGATTTGTACATCGTTACCAACGACCAGGCAAAGAACAACCGCTTGATGAAGGCCCCTTTGAACAATGTTTCTATGAAAACCTGGAAAGAGGTCATTCCACACCGTAAGGATGTTTTGTTGAGTTATATTGATATTTACAAAGACCACTTGGTAGTGCAAGAACGGAAAAACGGCTTGACTCAAATTAGAATTAGACGCTGGAAAGACAACAAAGAGCATTATTTGCCATTTAATGAAGAGGCTTACGCTGGATCGCTGATGGGCAGCTCTGATTTTGCTACCACCAAAATCCGCTATTCTTACTCATCGCTTACCACGCCTTGGCGTGCATATGCCTATGATATGAATACCAAAAATAAAACATTACTAAAGCAAAGTGAGGTAGTAGGAGGGCACAATCCAAACGATTACGTAACCAAAAGGCTGTATGCCAAAGCAAGAGATGGGGTAAAGGTGCCCATATCATTGGTATACAAAAAGGGAATGAAATTGAATGGAGAAAACCCGTTGTTGTTGTATGGGTACGGGTCTTATGGGTCCACCATTGATCCCTTCTTTAGCTCTACTCGTTTAAGTTTGCTCAATCGCGGTTTTGTGTATGCCATTGCCCACGTCAGAGGAAGCAAAACCTTGGGGCAACAGTGGTATGACGATGGTAAAATGTTTAAAAAGAAAAATACCTTTTATGATTTTATTGACTGTGCCAAGTACTTGATTGCTAAAAAGTACACCAAAAAAGAAAAATTATTTGCTTGGGGAGGGAGTGCCGGAGGCTTGTTAATGGGAGCAATCGTGAATATGCGTCCTGACCTTTTCAAAGGGGTAATTGCGGGGGTACCATTTGTAGATGTGGTAACGACCATGCTGGATGAAAGCATTCCGTTGACTACGGGTGAATTTGATGAGTGGGGAAATCCTAAAAACAAAGCTTCTTATGATTATATGTTATCTTATTCGCCTTATGACAATGTAGAAAAGAAAAATTATCCCAATATGTTAGTAACTACCGGGTTGCATGATTCGCAAGTGCAATATTGGGAACCTGCCAAGTGGGTGGCTAAACTAAGAGCGTTGAAAACGGACAACAATATGTTGCTGTTAAAAACCAATATGGATGCGGGGCACTCTGGAAAATCAGGTCGATTTGAGAGCTATCGTAATACGGCGTATAGCTATGCTTTCTTGTTGAATTTGTGTGGTATCAAAGAATAGTATATTCAAATGTTAGTTTTGCCCTCTGTAAATATTTGATTTACAGAGGGTAACTTATACTACTTTCCTCCGGGCTTCAAGTTTCTTAATAAATACTGGGTGAGGGTGGTATATAAATGCCTTGAAGTATTTTTACCTTCATAAATTCCGTGAGATCGATTAGGATAAGGCATTACCTGAAAAACCTTGTTATGTCGGATGAGTTCATTGATTAAAGCTTCAGCATTTTGGTAATGTACGTTGTCGTCACCAGTACCGTGTACCAGCAGCAGGTTTCCTTTTAGGTTCTTGGCATAAGTAATGGGGGATCCCTCTATGAAATCAGCTTTATTTTCGCTAACAAGCCCCATATAGCGTTCTTGGTAGATGTTGTCATAATATAGTTGATTAGACACCGGAGCAACTGACATCCCCGTTTTGTAAATTTCGGGATAACGAAAGAGTAAATTCAGGGTCATAGAACCTCCTCCGCTCCAGCCCCAGACCCCAATGCGGTTGGGATCTACAAACTGCCATTTCATGATTTCTTGGGCTCCCATTGCTTGATCCCGTGAATTGATTACGCCAATTTTACGATAAATGCTTTTACGCCACTGGCGACCTTTAGGCGATGGAGTACCGCGGTTGTCCATAGTAATCACCAAATATCCTTGTTGGGCCAATGCATGAAACCACCAATTGCGCCAAGACCAAGTATCACGAGCAGTTTGATTCCAGGGTTCACCATATACATAAAACAGCACTGGGTATTTTTTAGAAGCGTCAAAATTGGGTGGTTTGATCATCATTCCTTCCATTTGTACCTGGTCTTGGGTTTTGATTTTAAAAAACTCAATGGGCTTGATCTTAAGTTTTGCCATCAAATTTTTTACTTTCTGATTGGTTACCAGGGTTTTAATGACGCGATGGTTGGGTAGGCTAATCAACTCTGTGACTGGAGGGGTGTTAGCAGTAGAGTAGGTATGTAAAGCATATTTGCCTCCTGGGGCGATATTATAACGATGGGTACCTGGCTGGTTTTTGGGGGTAAGTCTTACTGATTTGCCCTTTTTGTAAATGGATGCCCGATACAAATACCTTTGGGTGGGATTTTCGGGAGATGCAATAAAGTAACAGTACCCTCCCTGAGAGTCGATTTCCAATACATTGACGGCATCAAATGCGCCTCGGGTAATCAAGCGTTGGTTTTTACCATTTTTGGAGATACGATATACGTGACGCCAGCCATCTTTTTCGGTTACCCAAGTAAAATCCTGTCTCTTTTTGAGCCACTTCCAATCATCCTGACTTACCACATCTATCCAAGCGGTTTCTTTTTCTTCGTAGATTTTAGTGGCTTTGCCGGTGGTAGTATTACAGCGCCAAACCTTCAAATGATTTTGTTTGCGGTTGACCTGTTGTACCAAAAGTACATTGGCATTTTGCTCATACATCATTCTGGGCAAGTAGTTTTGTTGGACATCACCAGGAATGGCCATCCACTTCGTTTTTTTAGATTTCAAATCAATGACACCAATGCGACAAGCCGAGGGGGTTTCACCTACCTTGGGGTATTGTACTGGAATGAGATGGGCATAGGTAGAATCGGTATTGTTGATCATATAGAAATTACGAATATTGCGGGCATCTACCTGCCAAAAAGCAATTTGACTGCCATCAGGACTCCAGCGAAAACCATCTCTGGCATCAAATTCTTCTTCGTAAGCCCAGTCAAAGGTACCATTGATGAATCGATCAGTTCCGTTGGTAGTAAGTTGGGTAATTTTTTGGGAGGCGATTTCTTCTACATACACATTATGCTTACTCACGTAGGCTACTTGCTGGCCATTGGGCGAAAATTTAGCAAACATCAAAGAAGCTGCTGGTAAATGTTTACCTAATTGGATGAGTTTTCCACTTTTGATAGACAATACCCAATAATCTCCCCTGGTGTGGTACCGCCATACTCGTCGGGTATTGGTAAAAATTAATAAATGAGTTTTATCAGGCGACCATTCATAATTGCTGATGGATAAAGGTTGACTTTGTGCGGCAGGAATCAGTTGTTGAGCTTTTATGATAACGGTTCTGTTGCCTGTACGAGTATTGTATTTTACAATTTCTTGGGCGTTGGAATACTGATTAGATTGCTCCAAACTGGTATAGGCTTCACCTTGCTCGATCCAGCGAGGCTGGCGAAAGTAATCCAGGGTGAAATCACTGGTGAGAAACAAACGGTCTACTGTAATGAGCTCAGAAGGAGAGGAGTTAGAAGTGCTTTGCGCGTTTATTTGCTGATAACCAATAACGAACAGGAATGGCAGCAATGCGTTCAAGGGGAATTTGTTTTTCATGAGATAAAAATTGATCATCATACTTGTCAATTTGCAAACTTAAGTTGCTCTATTGGCTTTTTCTATCAATATTTTATCTCCCAATGATACTATATTAACATATAGACATCATCACGAAAAGATATCAGTATAGACAATTCTTTTTCAATGTAGCTGTGCTCCCCTTAATACTTAGTAACAGTTGCGGAAACCTCTATGATTAAATAAAGACCTGACTACCCAAAACATTAGGTAGTCAGGTCTTTTTATTAGAGGAGGAGTTACAATGTTCAAAACCTTGTTACCACTAATATTTTCCACCCCCATAGCGGCGGTTCAAAGTATAATAATCTTGTTCGTTTTTGAGAAGCGACCCCATATAAGGAGGCATTTCCCCGATTAAATCCACTTTATCTAGTTCCTCGGGCTTGTTGGCGCCAAATTGTAATAGTTTAATCCAGTCTATGAGTTCACTGGTAGAAGGTTTCTTTTTAATGCCTTTTACTTGGCGCAAATTATAAAAAACCTTCAAAGCACTGTCCATCAATTCCTCGCCAAGGTTAGGGAAATGTACATTGACAATCTCGGTCATTGTAGCCGGATCGGGGAAAGAAATGTAATGGAAAAAACAACGGCGTAAAAAGGCATCAGGAAGTTCCTTTTCGTTGTTGGAGGTAATCACTACGATGGGGCGTTTTTTGGCTTTGATCGTTTCTTGAGTTTCATAACAGTAAAACTCCATTTTGTCGAGTTCAAGCAACAAATCATTGGGGAACTCTATGTCAGCTTTGTCAATCTCATCAATCAACAACACCACTTGCTCTTCCGATTCAAAAGCTTCCCAAAGTTTTCCTTTTTTGATATAGTTGGCGATGTCTTCTACCTTTTCGTTTCCAAGCTGAGAATCCCGCAAACGAGAAACTGCATCGTATTCATACAGGCCTTGCTGGGCGCTGGTAGTAGATTTGATGTGCCAGGTGATCAATTTTTTGTCCAATGCTCGGGCAATTTCAAATGCCAACAGGGTCTTGCCAGTGCCTGGTTCACCTTTAATTAACAAAGGTCTTTCTAATTCGATGGAGGCGTTCACCGCCACGCTGAGTTCTTGGGTAGAAACGTATTTTTCGGTACCTTCAAATTTCATATACTATTCTTTTAAATCAATCTACAGTATGATATGATGATATGGGTAGATTATTGCTGTTTTCAATGAAAACAAATATAATCTAAAAAAGTTGCCTTAGAAAGTAGTATGTATGCATAATATATTTAAATAACTTGTTTTATCCTTATTTTTAACCGACTTTCCGCACGTGTGTTTCTAAAAAATATTAATTAGCTAACACTT
>CALDJV010001090.1 GCA_937899305.1 uncultured Cytophagaceae bacterium | reverse complement strand
TTCAGTGGTAATTGGTGTCATTAGTTGAATCCATATTCCAATTATTTTGATAAAAACACTCATGAAATAGCATTGGATTATGGACTGAATACTGTGGACCATTGTTATTTAGAAATAGTATAAAAACTAGAAATGAATTCTCAGTTAGAAAATTTTATACTTAACTTTGCTGAAATATTGTGGCTACTAAAAATATAAAATATGAAAAGATTAGCCTGGTGGAAAATCCTCTGTATTGTGTTGTTATTTTACACCCTCATTGGAGGTTTTTTGTTTGAGGTGCCCCGGAGAGAAATTTTTAATGAAACAATCAGGAATTTGTATTTTCATGTGACCATGTGGTTTTCCATGATCATCATTTTTGCTGTTTCAGTATACAATGCCGTACGTTATTTAAAACATAGCAAACCAATATATGATTATTATGCTTCTGAGGCGGCCAAAATGGGAATTGTCTTTGGAGTTTTGGGTTTAATTACGGGGATGTTTTGGGCCCGATTTACCTGGTACATGGCCGATGGAGGCTACTGGAGTGGTGATCCAAAACAGAATATGACCGTGATTGGATTGTTGATTTACCTTGCTTATTTTGTGCTTAGGGGCTCACTGACTGACGAACAACAAAGGGCCAGAATTTCTTCTGTTTACAATATTTTTGCCTTCTCAGCCCTCATTCCTTTGATTTACATTTTGCCCCGTATGGTGGCTTCACTGCATCCGGGAAGCGAAGGAAATAGCTTTGATATTTATAATAATATCAGTGCCCAAATGCGCATGGTGTTTTACCCCGCAGTGATTGGCTGGGCGTTATTGGGTTGGTGGATTGTGACATTGCGAGTAAGGCTGATCCGTGCCCATCAAGGATTTATAGACAAAGAGTATGAGAAGGAATTGGTAAAATCTTAAGTTATTATGAAGAGAATAATCGAGAAACTAACATTTGTCATTGCGTTTGTTTGCCTCATCTGCGTAAACTTGTATGCCCAAGGTAGCCAGACTACCGGGGTAAAGAAACCTTTTGATGCCCCAATGGCCGATGCATTGCGAGAAAACGGAAAGATATATGTGGTGGTAGTGGTTATGGGTATCGTGCTTACCGGAGTATTTGTATATCTTATTAGTTTGGATCGTAAAATCAGGAAAATAGAAGAAGAAGTACAAGGATAAATTCTTTGTTACCTCATAAACCAATAGTAAACTTTTTATAGCGAATGAAAACAACTCATATCATAGGAATAGTAGTGATTGCCATTGCGATTGCCATGATTATTGCTGCAGTGGGTGATGCTAGTCAATATGTAAATTTTGATGAGGCATTTGCTAAAGCCCAAAACGGGAACAGTCAAAGTGTACACGTGGTAGGTAAACTACAAAAAAATGCGACTGGGAAAATCGTTGGGATGGAATACAACCCTCAGGTGGACCCCAATTTATTTAAATTTGTCATGGTAGACAACAAAGGCAAGGCGGTAAAGGTGACTTACCACAGCCCCAAGCCGACCGATTTGGACCGAGCCGAACAAGTGGTGGTTGTGGGCAAGGCCCGAGGGCGGGAGTTTATTGCCAGCAAGATTTTGATGAAGTGCCCATCTAAGTATGAAGATGGCAAGATTGAAACCATTGAGTCGGAAGCCGCTAAAAAAAGCTAATCAAGTGAGCTGAAAGAATAGTTTGTTAAGATAATAAAAATATGACGCCTGATGAGAATCCAAAGTACTCATCAGGCGTTTTTTGTTCAAACCGCTTTAGGGTAATAAGCAATCTCACTTTGCTGGGCTTGTCGGATCAACTTTTCGTATGCCTGCCAAAACGTAGCTTCTTCGGTATGTTGGAAACTTGCCCAGAGTTTGGTGCCATTTTCTTCCATTTGAGATTTGGAAAAAATCACCTTTGCCTTACCCGAAGGAGACGAGCTGGTTGGGGTATTTTGAGGCAAGAGCTTGGTCTTTCTCCCGATGTCTATTAATAAGTCGCTCAACGTATTTTGTATTTTTGCCAATTCCTGCAATTCTTTGTCAATGCTTTGGTCTATGATATTGAAGGCGTAGGCGTGGTCAGGATTGTCTTTTTTTAATTGTTTGACGACATTTTTAGCTCGGTGGTATTGCAAGTGCAATTGATGCATCTCACTGTTGAACTGTTGAATATCACTTTTTTGTTGGGCAACTTTAGACGCATAAAATACTTTCCCTTGGTTCCAGGTTTGCTGGTATTTGTTTTGTAGATGAGTACGCTTTTTGGAGCCTGCTATCAAGTCCTGGTGCAATCTATTTACCAGGCTCGTGCAGAAGGTAAATTTCTTGTTCAAAAAGCCTTTGGGCAAGGGCAATATAGATGCTTGGTTGTTCTTTGAGAATTGGGCTAAAGTAATCACCTTTTTCTTTTGTTTGATTTCCCTGAATAATTGGTCTGCATCAATCCTCATACGTTTTAATTTCTCTTTTTGCTGGGTAAGTTGTTGGTGCAAGCGGGTATCATCGACGTTTGACAGGCGTTTATCTTGGTGATACATGTCTACCTGATGGGTATTTTCGGTGCTTAACTGCTGAACAACATCGTAGATTTTTTTAATCTTGGCTCTTTGTTGGGCAATCAACTGATGATCCATTTGCGACATTTGAGACCACATTTTGGTTTGCTCATTTTTGAGTTGAGTCAGGGTTTGGGCGGCCGCTTCAAGTTGGCTTTGTAGGCCATTTGCTTGGGCTTTATGATCGATCAATGAAAGCCTTTGGGTAGCAGTTGTAGTAGACGTATTCTTTGCCGAGAGCACTAAAGCGGTACCAGTAGGCTTGAATATACTTGGGATAATACTCACCAACAGGATGTAGAATACAATAAATTTGAGGTTGACTAAGAGGGGAGAGGCCAGGAGTGTAATGCCGGTAATACTTAGGGCCAGCGAAAATACCTTTCCTCGTGAATTCGTTAAATGTACCCTCAGCCAGAGGATAAGGTTGATGATGATTGCAAGAGTAGCAACATTGGTCATAAGTTTATCAAGTTTGATCTTTACCCTGATATATACGAGTAAATTGATCCAAAAGGTACAAGTTGAGCGTATGGGTATTTATTTAAAATTATTTGGTAATTCTTACAAACCACAATCGTGTTTTGAATCCAAACAAGGGGGATATCTTTGGTTCCAGGCGATTAAAAACCTTATGTTGTTCCCTTGAGTGTGATGGAAATGTGTTATCTTGTTTTACTGAGCAACGGTTCAAGGTTCTCTGAAATCTTGGTTTTTTGACCTTAATTTATAGGTGCTTGATAATCAAGCGTTTATAATTTAAAAGTCGTCGGCCTTAAGTCAAAGCACCATAATTTTGGCTACTCTTGACTTCACCTACTTGTTTTTTGTTGATAATCAAGGAGTTAGCGAGTCGTCGTATTCTAGGAAAAAATACCTTATTGGAGGGCGACGACTTTTGGCTGCATTGAAGTGAGATAAAAAATGCGGTCAAGCGCTGCATTCAATGTTTTTTTGACCGTTTTCACAGGTTGTAATTGGACCATATTGGTATTGAAACATCTGCTACATCGTCAAGTGTGCTTTGCCTGTCAAGTTGTAATTGGACCATATTGGTATTGAAACCTTTATATTAATACAAATAAAGTCCCTACACATTTTGGCTGTAATTGGACCATATTGGTATTGAAACTGCTTGCACATATATTTTGCTATGTACGCGCCTACGTGTTATAATTGGACCATATTGGTGTTGAAACTTGTGATAATACTTATAGATTTTATAGTACTGATTTGTTGTAATTGGACCATATTGGTATTGAAAAGTGAACTGGTAAGAGGAAGAATAATGCTGAGTTCTGATATACCCACCAGACGTTTCACTGCATTCAACATGACTAAGAGGGCTTGAGGTAGTGGATTTTGGGGCTTTTTATCCCAAGTTCATAACCAATGGCTTACGTATCGAGGGATACTGAGTTCTGATATGCCCACCAGATGTTTCACTGCGTTCAACATGACTCAGGGGGCTTGAGGTAGTGGATTTTGGGGCTTTTTATCCCAAGCTCATAATCGATAATTGGAGTATTGAAGGATGTTGAGTTCTCATATACCCATCTGACTCAAAGGGCTATTTTGCTAGCCTCAATTATTCAACAAAACCTTTGACAAACGCACTGTAGGCTTCTTTCATGGGCAATTCGGTATTTACGTGCAGTTGTTGTCGTTTTACCACGGTTTTTTGTTGGGTTTTGGGGTTAAATCCTTCTTTTTCAATGGTTTGCCAATAAATACCCACCCCTCGTTTTTGCCACTGGGGTACATTGTTGAAGTTGATTCCTTCCTGAAAAAGCAATTCATTTTTATCGGCCACCGAAAGCCCCACAATTTGTTGGGTGGCTTGTCGGGCCGTACTGCCTTTTTTTCGCAAGGTCCAATAACAATATGCATTCAAAGCATTGCGGTGGGCGTCTTCGTTGCGCCAGCGAAAATAATCTACCACTTCTTGGGGGCGAGGAAGCTGAGAAATACGGCAGTCGAAACTTGCGACTTGGCCTATCTCAAGGGCAAATTTGGCACTGGCCTCACCCGCCAATACCGAATTTAGTTTGCGGGTTTTTCGGCCAAAACTATTTTCGTCAAAGGCAAACAAAAGCGAGATTTCATCACTTTCGGTATATCCATAAATCATCTTGAAACCACAAGTCATTAAATGGGTAGTGGTAGCCACCATGTAATCTCGAAACTGGGGATCAAAAGGGGCTTCCAGGGGCAAGGTTTCTTTGGTCAGTTTGGTAAAACCCCGGCCGTCCAAGCGAGCTACCATATACATACCAGGAAGTACCGAAAAATCGTGGGCGGTCTCGAATACCCGCATTTTACTATCTAATTCGTCAAATTTCATCGTTAAAATAGTTTGATCAATCTACGGTCTCCGCGTACGCTTTCATAAAGCGAAGGTGGTGGCCAGTATGATAAATCGTAAAAAACATCATTTCTCGAATGCTAAAATTCCCCAAAAGTGGGTGAGGGATGCAATATTGGTCTAGTTTGGCCTCCTCCCACTTATCCAGGGCTTG
>CALDJV010001089.1 GCA_937899305.1 uncultured Cytophagaceae bacterium | reverse complement strand
AAAGTAATCTTTCTTTTTGACCAGTGGATAGTACTCTCTGGAATTCCCAAACTTTGTATAGGCCACAAATCCTTTGTCAATCATTCGTTTAAGCAAAGTGGCCACCGTAGTCGTTGCGGGCTTTGGTTCGGGATAGGCTGCCAAGAGGTCTTTCATAAATGCTTTTTCTAATTTCCATAGAAACTGCATCAGCTGTTCTTCTGATTTACTAAGGTTCATATTCTACAAGTTTAGAAATTACTCTACAAACATAGAGTAATATTTTATATTCTACAAATGTAGAGTTTGTTTTTCCTTGTTAGTCAGGTAAACTGTCCGCCCAAAAACACCAAAAGCCCGCAAATGGCGAGCTTTTAATGATTGTGATAACAAATATTGATTACATTCTCTCGGGAACTTCAATCCCCAACAAGCCGAGTGCTTTTTTGATTACTTCCCCGGTTTTAGTAGAAAGTGCAATTCTAAACTTACGTCTTTCCATGCTTTCGGCCGACTGATCCGGTGTTTTCAAAATAGGGCATTCCGCAAAAAACTGGCTATAAGTTTTGGCCAAATTGTAGGCATATTGCGCAATGAGCGAAGGATTGTAACCCATTTTGGGATCTACTAATCCGGCTGCATCAGCTATTACTTGCTCGTATTGTTGCAAGAGCATAATCAATTCGCTCTCCATAGGATGCAAATCTGCTACTTGCCAGCCTTTGGTTGTATCGATTCCCAACGAAGCCGCTTTACGCAAAATAGATCGGGTACGCACGTAATTCATTTGCACAAATGGCCCCGCATCCCCCTGAAAATCAACTGATTCATTTTTATCAAACAGCATTCTTTTCTTAGGATCTACTCGTAGCAGGGTGTATTTGAGTGCGCCCAAAGATATAATACGGTAAATTTCTTCCTTTTCGGCATCAGACATGCCTTCTAATTTACCCAACGCATCGGTACGATCTTGTGCGGTTTTCTTTACCTCCAACAACAAGTCATCAGCATCAATCACCGTTCCTTCACGCGATTTCATTTTACCCGTAGGCAAATCTACCATTCCATAAGACAAGTGATACAAGCCCTTGGCATAAGGTCGGCCAAGGTCCTTCAAAATCTGAAACAATACCACACAGTGGTAGTCTTGCTCGTTGCCAATCACATAAATAGATTTATCAATCTGATGGTCTTTGTATTTTTCATCGGCGGTTCCCAAGTCTTGGGTCATATATACCGACGTACCATTGCTACGCAACAATAATTTGTCATTGGGCGAAACATCAGCAGGTAGTTTAGACCAAACCGAACCATCGGGCTTGGTGTAAAACAGGCCTTGGTTCAACCCATCGTCAATGATTTCTTTACCTAGCAAATAGGTTTCTGACTCATAATACATTTGGTCAAAGTCTACTCCAATGGCTTTGTAAGTGGCATTGAACCCATCGTATACCCAACCATTCATTTTTTTCCACAATGCAATAGTGTCGGGGTCTTTGGCCTCCCATTTTTGCAACATCTGAGTGACCTCACCCATGAGCGCGGTTTTGTTGTTGGCCAATTGTTTGATGTTGCCTTCTTCTTTGCCAATGCTGTTGTAAAGCTTGATGATTTTACGGATGAGCTTGACCAAAGGGGCTTGTTTTTTGCCAAATGTGGCCCCATCAATGTGTTTTTTAAAGGTGGAGCTGGTAATCAAATTACTGTTTTCCCACTCATTGAACAAGTCCTGAAAGTCTTGATCAAAGCTTGCCAACAATTGCCCTTTGAGCGCAGGCAGGTTCTTTTGTTCTTGCTCAACACTTTGTTGGATTTTGGCAATCTTGGTCTGGTAGGTCACAATGTTTTGCTGTTCTGCTGAGGTAAACAACGAAAAATCACCTTGCGCTACCTGGGCCAAGATCGGCTTCACCTGCTCTTTCATGCGCTTGTCAAACTCCACATAGTATTTGCCAATCAAGTGATCGCCTTTAGTTCCAGAAGATTCTGGAGTTTCTCCGTGGCCAAACTTGACGTACGCCAGCATAGATTTGCAAATATGCACCCCACGATCGTTTACCAAGTTGGCTTTGACTACCTCGTAGCCCGCTGCTTCTAAAATCTTGGCTACCGAGTATCCCAAAAAGTTATTTCGTAAGTGCCCTAAGTGCAAAGGCTTGTTGGTATTGGGCGAAGAGTACTCTACCATCACCTTTTGGTTTTGGGCAGGTAGTTGACCAAAATTTTCGTTCTTGGCCATTTGGGCAAAGGCATCTATCCATACCTTTTCGGATAATGAGATATTCAAAAATCCCTTATTGGCTACATTGTACCCACTTACCTCAGGTAGGTTTTGTACCAAATAATCGCCTAACTTTTGCCCCAACTCTTCTGGCTTTTGCCGCACTGCTTTCAGGAAGCTAAACATCACGAAAGTATATGCGCCTTCAAACTCCTTGCGGGTAGGCTGCAATTCTATCTCGTCTACTTGATGATTAAACAATTCCTCGAATGCCGCTTTGAGGGCATTTTGCAGTGTCGTCTCCATTTTTTCGGTTATTTAAATTTACGCGTGTTGGATAGTGCCCAAGCACTACCACCAAAAATTTTGCGGGCAAATTTATAGAATAATTGGTGAATACTCAATTAATTGAGCAAGAAGGTTTTAATCAATGGAATACGAATTCCGGTAAGCCTACAGGTTGACTCAATTTTACTTCCATCAAATGATCTATGGTAATATAATCAAGGCCATTGTCATCAGTTAAAACTCCCACTCACCATGAATCCAAAAGTAGCAAAGTATACCGAACCATCGTAAGCGGTGCGAATGCCTCCGTAGGGCGAAATGGCCAGCGGCCCGACCATCAAGTTGAGTCGTACTCCTGTACTCAATACGGGTTGCGGATTGAGTCGGTTTACGATGTAATCCACCCCAAAAGGCTCTAGATAAATCTCGCTCCGAAATGTATTGGTGTGTTCTAAATGGTAGCTAATCCGTTGTGGAATGAGGACTGCCAACAACCCTAAAGGAATGTTGTAATAGTAATTATCTTCATTTGCATTGCGAAATAACGCTGCACTCCATAAAACACCCAGAGGATAATTGATGTAAAACTGACTATCGAGACCAGCAGTAGCTCCCAAACGAAGACTATACCCAATACTGATTTCGTCTCCCAGAAATATTTCAGGATGCAATCCAATGCTTACTACCTTGAATTCCTGGCTAGTGGCATACTCTACAGAATAGCGAATGGGCAAAAAGAAACCGTCTTCTTCTTGGGCTCCTGCCGAAAATGAAATGAATAAAAGTAACAGAAAAACAAATGGTTTTTGGGAATTCATTGATTGTTGGGTCTTTGTTCGTGGGTGAATAAAGTTTTTTAAAACACGGAATAATATACAGGTTCCTTTTCGATCAAAAAAATATACGTCATTGAACCTGAGGATGCCTGATTTTGAGCAGGATTTTTTAACTAATGGGTACGCAAGTAATGATTACTTTGTTAGATTAGATAAAATAAGCATCTTCGTTATTACAAAAAAAATTACTATTACTTTATGCCTGAAATCATCGACCTTAGTCAGGAAATTTTTGCCGGAATGCCCGTATACAAAAGCCTGCCTCAGGTAAAAATGACCGTACACAATACCCACGAAGAATGGGACGACGAAATAAACCCGACTACCCAAACGCCCGCAGTTTATAAACTGGAAATGGGTGAACATACCGGAACCCACGTAGATGCGCTCAACCACATGGCCAAGCCCTACCAAGCACAATCTATTGATACCATGCCTCTTTCTATGTTCTACACCGAGGGTATTTGCCTTGATTTTCGCCATAAGGGCCTGCGAGAATTGATTACCTCCAAGGAGATACAGGCGGCTTGCCAACAAAGTAGGTTGGACATAAAATCAGGCGACACGGTGTTGCTTTGTACCGATCACTATCGTAAATATTTTAATACCGAAAATTGGGGCAATGGCCCAGGCGTTACTGCGGAGGCCTCTCGTTGGTTGGGTCATCAAAAAATTGCCGCTTTTGGGGTAGAAACCATGTCACCAGGAGTGCCCAAGGTATCCAATAAAGAAGTACATCATGTTTGTGGAGAGCTGGGTTTTACCCATTACGAGAATATGGTTAATTTGCATTTGTTACTGGGTCGAGGGCGTTTTCGTTTCATTGGATTACCGCTTAAAATTCGGGGTGGAACTGGATCTCCAGTAAGAGCAGTGGCAGTTTTTGAAAATGAGGCTTAGAATTTATGGAAAAAGTAAACCTCGAGCTGTCTAAAGATGAAGCCCTTGTATTATTTGAGTTCTTGGCCAGATTCAATGAAGATAACCACCCCCTATTATTCGAAGATCAAGCAGAACAACAGGTCTTATGGAATATGGAAGCCATCTTAGCAACCAAGTTGGCTGAACCTTTTTATGAAAATTATCTACAAAGACTTCAACAAGCACGTGATCAAGTAAAAGACGTAGAAATATAAATACCAAAACATGAAAATTGCATTTGATTTAGATGGCACCTTGGTGCGAGAATCCCACAACTTCCCCCTTGAAAATCAGGCAGTTCACGAAAACTTGTCCTCTGAAGAACTCCGAGAGGGCACTGTAGGCCTTTGGCGGCAACTACGTGAGGCGGGTCATGAGCTCTGGGTCTATACTTTTTCTCATCGGGAGGTAGACAAAATAGAAAACTTGTTTCGCAAATACGATTTGGCCATTGATGGGGCAGTAAATTATCAAATTCACGAAGCAACTTTGCGTACCTCTCAGAGTGCGTTTCAAGGTTACTGGAAGTATCCACCTTTGTTTGGTTTCGATTTGTTGATTGACAACATGGAAGAAATTGCTCGAGAGGGCAAAGAATATGGTTTTGAGGTACTTTGGCTTCAAGAAAATGACCGTGATTGGGTGCAGAAGGTATTGGATTTTTTTAGTTAGCAGTTTTGTTTGGTCCACAGTCCACGGTCGATAGTCCATAGTTTTTTTGTTGGTAGCAATTAAGTGAAAAATGTAAAACGTAAAATGAAAAGTGAGCTTTGTTTAGTCGATGGTCCATAGTCCACGGTC
>CALDJV010001088.1 GCA_937899305.1 uncultured Cytophagaceae bacterium | reverse complement strand
ATGTAAAAGACATTACTTATGGTTTGTTGATTTTATTAGGCATTGGCTTACTAAGTGGCAGCTACCCTGCATTTGTATTGTCTGCTTTTAAGCCCTCTTTAGTGCTCAAAGGAAAGTTTGGTGCCAATAAAAAGGGGAGCCGCTTGCGCAAAGGCTTGGTAGTTGTTCAGTTTTCTATCTCTATTGTGCTCATTGTTACTACTTGGTTTGTTTATCAGCAAATCAACTTTATGCTCACCCAAGACACTGGGTATACCAAAGAGCAATTGGTAGTCATGCAATTGGACGATCGTAAAAGACAGGGTAAGTTACAGGTAGTGAAACAAAAACTGGCTCAGAATCCTGGTATCAAGTCGGTTTCAACTGCCAACTTTATTCCGGTCATTGCGGGACATTGGGCCAAGAACAATTATGCTTTTGAGGCAAATGGAGAAATTCAAAAAATAAGCGCGTTGTATGCACCAGTAGATGAACATTATCTCGAAACGTTGGGTATGCAACTGTTGGCCGGGAAAAACTTCGTTCGTAAAAGCGAACAGGTCAAAGGAGTGATTGTGAACGAAACCTTGGTAAAAAAACTGGGCCTTCAGGTCAATGCCAAAGACCCAAAACGCAACCCCATTGGCAAAAAAATAGCAACTCGTAGTTCCGAAAATGGCAAGCCTATTTTTAATCGACAAATCATTGGTGTAGTCAAAGACTTTCATTCTAAGTCCTTTCACAGTGCGATCGAGCCCATGGTACTTACCCATGTATCACAAGGTTGGGCAGTCATTGCTCGCCTCCGGGCAGGTAACGTACGCCAAACAATACAGCGCATTCAAAAAGTGTGGGAAGAAGTAGACCAAAGCCGCCCTTTTGAGGCACGTTTTGTCAGCGATGCGTTCAATCGTCAGTACGAGTTAGAAGAAAGACTCAGTAAGATATTCATGTCTTTTGCCATACTTACCATTTTCATTGCTTGCCTGGGCTTGTTTGGCTTGGTATCGTTTGTCGTACGGCAACGCAACAAAGAAATTGGTATTCGCAAGGTATTGGGCGCCTCAGTCAACAATATTCTAAAACTGATCTCTATGGATTTTGTAAAGTTGGTATTGTGGGCCAATCTACTGGCTTTTCCATTGGCGTATTACGCGGTAACACAATGGCTCCAGTACTTTGCGTATAAGACTTCGGTCAATTTATTGATTTTTTTGGCTTCTGGCATATTGGCATTGGTCATCGCTTTGCTTACCATTAGTTCCCAGGCTTTGCGAGCTACCCGTATCAATCCGGCCAAAGTATTGAAGGATGAATGATTTGTTAAATGGCTATATTGTTCCGCCTTTGGCTCATTGTTCCGCTTCGCTCATTGTTCAATTGTTGCGCGAAGCGCTATAGTAATTGTTGATGATTGATTGTTAGTTCCTTCGGCTTCGCTCAGGACTAAAGATTCCGCTTTGCGCTACCGTGGATTATGGACCGTCGACTGTGGACTAAAGAATCTATGGACTGAAAATCAAAAAACTACGAGCTACTAACTAAAAAGAAATTGAGTAAAGTAAATATATGGTTTAGGGAAGCAGGTCCGTCTGGGCCTGACCTCCCTTTTTTTTATATTTAAGTACGTTGCATCTAATGGAGGACCGGAGTATCAATGCCTGTACGTTTCCGTACACCCTTTTGTATCGAAGTTGAACTCTTAACCTTATACAATAATTTGATTATCAGTGCCTTAATATCTAGGCAGATGTTTTGCCATTGTATATTCAAACACAATTTCACGATTCAAACCATCAAAACCATATTAATCATGTTTAGAAATTATTTTATCATTGCGTTGCGAAATTTCCGTCGGAACCGACTCTATGCCTCGCTCAATATACTGGGTTTGGCGGTAGGCATTGCCTGTTTTATGCTACTGTATGTATATGTAAAGCATGAAACCAGTTATGATCAGTTTCACACCAAAAATAAACGCCTCTATCGAGCCTTGCTCAATATCAAAGTGTATGATCAGGAACTGAGCCAGTCCGCTACTTCGGCAATTTTGGCACCTACGCTTCGCAAAGATTACCCCGAAATAGCCCAAGTTACTCGTTTTATGTCTCGTCAGGGCTTGTTGAGTAACGGAGAGCGAAAGTTTATTTCGGACGATTTGGTATTTGTAGATCCAGATTTTGCCTCCATGTTCGATTTTGAGTTTATCCAGGGAAACCCCAAACAATCGTTGGTGAATCCAAATTCCATCGTGTTGACCGAAACCTACGCCCAAAAGTTATTTGGGGGCACTACCGAGGTGCTGAATAAAACCGTGGAAGACAAAGCAGGGAAGAAACTCACCGTTACTGGGGTGGTCAAAGATGTTCCTTCCAACTCTACCATTCAGTTTGATGGTTTGATATCATTCAACACGCAGAACCTAAAAGAAGACCAGTTCTCTTCTTGGGGGAACAATTTCTTGAATACCTACATTTTACTCAATAAAAATGTTGATTATCAGAGTTTTAATAAAAAAGTAATTTAAAACCACCCTAAAAAAATTTAGGGAAAGTTCATTGAATGTTTGTAAAAG
>CALDJV010001087.1 GCA_937899305.1 uncultured Cytophagaceae bacterium | reverse complement strand
AGTCCTGAGCGGAGCCGAAGGAACTAACAATAGAATACTCATCGCTTCGCGCAACCATTTAACAATGCAGCAATCAGCCGCAGGCGGAACCATAGAAATAAACCATATAACAACTTTCATTACAATACTTGCCCCACTTCGGCCAGATAAGCGCTGAGCCTTTTCATAGGCTTGGCGATGGCGATGCGTCCTGAGCGTACAAAGCTGAGGATTTCGTAAGGCTTGAGTTGTTCAAAAAGTGCCTGAGTTTCCGATTGATGCCCGGTTTTTTCTATCACCATAAACTCGGGTTCGATGGTGAGTATGCGGGCATGATTGGCTCGTATAATGTGCTCTACTTTTTTGCTTTGTACCAACGACTGAGTAGATATTTTGTAGAGCGCCACCTCTTGATGGATGATTTGGTCTTCCTTATAAAAAAAAGCCTTGAGTACTTCCACCTGCTTCTCGAGTTGTTTTACAATGCGTTGTACATTGAGCAAATTAGTTTCTACTACAATTGTAAAGCGATAAATGCCTTCGGTTTCAGAAGCCGAAGTGGTAAGGCTATCTATGTTAATTTTTCTCCTCGAGAACACATCCGTGATTCGGTTGAGCAAACCAATGTTGTTTTCGGAGAAAATTGTTAGAGTAAACTGTTCCTTTTCCATTGTTCAAGGGTAAAATCTTGAAAGTCAAAGATTTAAATGTTTTAAAAATGATTGTAATCAATCAGTGTGCGTAATATCAAGAGAGTCTTATGTTAGATACACTTTCGCCAGTGGGAATCATCGGAAACACATTGTCTTCGGTTTCTACGATGACTTCCAATAGAAAAGAGCCTTGGTGAGCCAGTAAGCGTTGAAGGCCAGGCTCAAGTTCCTCACGAGTTTGTACTTGTTGCCCTTCAATATTGAAAGAACCAGCCAGCGCAATAAAGTTGGGGTTGGCCATTTCGGTAAAGGAATAGCGTTTCTCAAAAAATAGCTCTTGCCATTGCCGAACCATCCCTAGAAAACTATTATTCAGGATGATGATTTTTACTGGAATCTCATATTGCATCAATGTACCTAATTCCTGAGCGGTCATTTGAAACCCTCCATCGCCAATAATGGCAACAATTTCACGGTCGGGTCGGGCCAACTTGGCTCCTAAAGCGGCAGGTAATGCAAAACCCATCGTGCCTAGCCCTCCCGAAGTAATGTTGCTATTGGGAGTAGCAAATCGATAATAACGACTGGCAATCATTTGATGCTGGCCCACGTCGGTTACGATGACTGCTTTCCCTTGAGTAAGACGAGAAAGTTGATCAATGACTTCGGCCATCTTTATTTTAGGAGTATTGGGGGACAATGTTTTGCGAATCACCTGTTGGTATTCTGTTTCGTCACAATCCTTGAACTCTTGATGCCAGTCCGCACGTTTTTGGGTTTTTACCAATGGGAGCAGGGCCTGTAAGGCTGCTTTGGCATCGGCCACTACTGCTACATCCGCTTTTACGTTTTTGTCAATCTCTGCCGGATCAATCTCAATATGAATCACCTTGGCTTGTTTGGCGTAGCGTTTCAAGTCACCAGTTACTCGATCATCAAACCGCATTCCTACTGCGATCAATAAATCGGCTTCATTGGTTTTTACATTGGGACCATAGTTGCCGTGCATTCCCAAATAACCCACGTACAATGGATGGGCGGTAGATATAGAAGACAAGCCCAACAAAGTACTGGCTACTGGAATGTCGGTTTTTTCGGCAAAGGCTTGCAATACTTGTTCAGCCTGAGCCAACGAAACACCTTGACCCATCAAAATCATTGGTTTTTGGGCCTGATTAATGAGCTGAGCCGCTTGTAGTATGGCTTGGTGGTTGAGTGGAGGCACCGGGCGGTAACTTCTGATCTTTTCACATTTTTGATAGGCAAAATCCAAGTGTCCAAATTGAGCATCTTTGGTGATGTCGATGAGGACTGGACCTGGCCTCCCGTTTTGAGCAATATAAAAAGCCTTGGCAATGGTTTGGGGTATTTCTTCGGCTTTGGTAACTTGAAAATTCCATTTGGTTACTGGAGCCGAAATGCCAATGATGTCGGTTTCCTGAAAGGCATCACTTCCTAGCAAATGGCTGGCTACTTGTCCAGTAATGCATACCAAAGGAGTAGAATCTATTTGAGCATCGGCAATGCCGGTAATGAGGTTGGTTGCTCCGGGCCCAGAAGTGGCAAAACATACCCCGGCTTTTTTGGCCAAACGAGCATATCCTTGAGCAGCATGGGTAGCCCCTTGTTCGTGTCGGGTTAGAACGTGTTGAAGTTGTTGTTCATAATGATACAAAACATCATACACCGGCATGATGGCTCCTCCTGGGTAGCCAAATATGGTGTCAACGCCTTCGGCCAGCAATGATAAGATCAAGGCCTCTGCACCAGTCATATTTTTTTTGATACTGGAGGTTTCTCCAGATTCTGAGGTTTTAAAATCTTGTACTTGGGTATTCATATTTGTTGGGGTTTTGAGTGGGTAAGCAGGGATGCATACAACTATTCATCGGTTACACAGCCTTCGGCCGCTGAAGAAACTGTACGGGCATATTTACCCAAAATTCCTCGTTTAAAACGAAGTGGAGGGGCTTGCCAGGCTTCACGCCGTTCACTGATTTCTTCTTCCGTGAGGTGGGCTTTGATTTCGTTATTGACCGCATCTATAGTAATGTAGTCGCCATCTCGTAGTAGGGCAATCAAGCCACCTGTTTGAGCTTCGGGGCAAACATGACCCACCACAAAACCGTGGGAACCACCCGAAAACCTCCCATCTGTAATCAAGGCCACTTCTTTGCCCAAACCAGCCCCCATAATGGCCGAGGTAGGCTTCAACATTTCAGGCATTCCAGGAGCACCTTTGGGGCCTTCGTAGCGAATGACTACTACCTGGCCAGCCTTTACATCCCCATTTTTGATACCCGCAATGGCGTCAAACTCGCTGTCGTACACCTTGGCGGTACCCTCAAATTTTTCACCCTCTTTGCCGGTAATTTTAGCTACCGCACCTTGGGTAGCCAGGTTGCCATACAAAATCTGAAGGTGCCCTTCTGGTTTGATGGGCTGCTGTACGGGATAAAATACATCTTGGTTAGCACTAATGGGAGCGATATCTTCTAGATTTTCTGCCAAGGTTTTTCCAGTTACCGTAAGGCAATCACCATGTAAAAAACCTTCTTGGAGAAGTAATTTCATAACTGCTGGAGTCCCTCCAATAGTATGTAGGTCTTCCATCAAGTATTGGCCGCTGGGTTTTAAATTGGCCAAATAGGGTGTTTTGTCGCTGATGGATTGAAAGTCTTTCAGGGTCAAAGGCACCTCCGCTGCTTTAGCTACTGCCAGCAAATGAAGCACCGCATTGGTGGAACCTCCCATGACCATCAACATCGTCAATGCATTCTCAAAAGCCTGAGGAGTGAGTATATCGCGGGGTTTGATGTCTTCGGCCAGCAATTTTTTCATAGCCTGTCCAGCCGCTATGCATTCCCGATTTTTTTCCGGGCTAAGGGCAGGGTTAGAAGCACTGTAGGGTAAGCTCAAACCGATGGCTTCCATAGCGGTAGCCATGGTATTGGCGGTATACATGCCACCGCAGGCTCCTGCTCCTGGGCAAGCATTTTGGATGATTCCTTGGTAATCTTCCTCGTTTAAATGTCCGTTAAATTTTTGGCCCAATGCCTCAAATGCCGATACAATGTTCAGCTTTTTGCCTTTGTGGCAGCCGGAGCGAATACTGCCTCCATATACCAGTAGTCCAGGGCGATTGAGGCGAGCCAATGCCATCATGGCGCCTGGCATGTTTTTATCGCAACCTACCACAGCCAACACCCCGTCGTACCATTGGGCTTGTACTACGGTTTCTATAGAATCGGCAATGATATCGCGAGACGGAAGCGAAAACCGCATGCCTTCGGTACCATTCGATATGCCATCGCTTACCCCAATGGTATGAAAAATAAGTCCTACCAAGTCCACTTGTTGGGTGCCTTGTTTGGCTACTGTAGCCAAATCATTGAGGTGCATGTTACAGGTGTTTCCTTCGTATCCAGTGCTCACAATCCCTACTTGTGCTTTGGCCAAATCGCCCTTGGTAAGCCCTATGCCATACAACATCGCTTGCGACGCAGGCTGGGAGTCATCTTGAGTAATGCGACGGCTGTATTTGTTTAAAACGGTCATAATTTTGAGTATCCAATGGTGAGCGTCGATTTAGATAATGGTATAGGTCTGAAAATTTTCCTGCCTTACTTTTTGCTGGTATTCTTGTTGCAGCATGTAACCCAGCGAATCTTCCCAATTCATTGGAAAAACATAGTCATCTACCGAATGAATTCCAGCTACCTCGGTGGCAGTCCCAGTAAAAAATGCGCTATCAGCCGTGCATAGCTCTTCAGGAGTAAAATGCTTTTCCACTACCTTGGTACCATTATGCTTGGCCAAATCAATGATGGTACTGCGGGTAATGCCTGGCAAAATATTCCCCAGTGGCGGAGTATAGAGCGTACGATCTTTTTCAAAAAAGAAGTTTTGCCCTGAGCCTTCGGCAACAAAACCCAGCGAATCACATAATAAGGCTTCGTCAAACCCCTTTTGCTGCGCTTCTTTGGTAGCCAGTATAGAGTTGGCATACATGCCGGTAAGTTTTACATCCATCGGAAAGGCTTTAGGGTGGGGGCGTTGGTAAGATGAAATCATTACTCGACAATTGTCATTACTGAGGTATTTGCCCCACTGCCAAGCCATCATCAACAGGTGAGATTCATTGGCAGGCCGGAGCGACATTTCGTCTGAAGTATACACTAAAGGGCGAATGTAGGCGTCTTTCAGTTTGTTTTTTTCCAAGAGCAGGTAAGCGATGTGAGTGAGCTCTTCTACCGAGTAATCAAAGGGAATGTGTACTTTTTTGGCTGATTTGATCAATCTGGTAAAGTGCGCTTCAGCTTTAAAAATAGCGGTACCTTCTTCCAAAGTTTGGTAGGCACGAATGCCCTCAAAAACCCCATTGCCATAGTGCAAAGTTTGACTTTTGAGGCTTAGTTGGGTTTGGTCAGAAGGCAAAAAAGCGCCGTCTAAAAAAATGGTGGTGTGTTGTGAATTCATACCATAGATAATTATAATGAATGATTGATGACATAAAAAAAGCCTTTCTCTTGGTGAGAAAGGCTTCGTAAATGAATATATAAGGGCTCCTTTCTCACCTGAGGTAGTGAATAATAATAATGACTAGAATCAGTAGAGAGATAGAGACTTGTTGTGACATTGTTAAAATTTTATTTGGTTTTTTTAGTAATATATAAAATAAAAAAAGCTGTTTCTACTCAGGGTAAAAACAGCTTTTTTTATCTTGTAAATTGTGATTTATCTTTGATACAGCCATTTCACCCCTGGTTCCTTGCGTAGGACCAGAATAATAATAAGGTGAATAATGACTATAATATTTTTCATTGATCGGTTTTGTTAAAATCTTATGTCACAATTAAGCAGGAAAGGAAAACAAAAAACAAGTATCCTCTCATGTTTTTTTTCGTTTTTTAAAATAATATTGAAATTGTTCAAAATTCTACTCATATCATCCAAATAACTCAATGCTCTCAATCAATTCTTTTACGGCCCGGTAGCCGGTTTCAAGGGCACCATGGGCTGTACCAGGGTGTCCCCAGGCGTTGCTAGCTTCCCCGGCAAAAAACACCTTGTCGTCAATGGGTTCGGCCAGCGAAATGCGTTCAGGTTCCGAGTGGAGCGAAGGGTAAGAGTAAGCCCCCTTGATAAAAGGCTCCTTGCCCCAGTCTATGATGTAGCTGTCCTCAAAGTTGGCAGTAGCTTTGCGATCACCAAATACCTGATCCAGCTCGTGCAAGGCTACATAAATGGCTTGTTCTCCCAAACTACTCAAATACTCGGCGTTTTCACCATTTACAAATCCAGTTAATACGTGGGATTGAGTATCTTTGCCCAGTCCAGTGACCCAAAATTCAGGTATTTTGCCTCCTGGATAAATAGAAGAAGTTTTTTCTGGCCAAATCGGCGTTCTAAACTTGAGCAAAATTTTCATCCCGTGATCGATGCCAATGGTATCAATGGCTTGCTGTTTTTCTTCGTCAAGAGGAGGGAAGAATACCAAATCACCCGCCTTAAGAATAGAAAGTGGCACGGTTACAATGACCTTTTTGGCTTTGTATTGCCCTTTCTTGGTTTCTATTTCTACCAATTCATTGCTATAGTCCACCATGACCACCTGATTGTGGAATTGAATGTTTGGAATTACATCGACAAAAGCGGTCTTCATCACTTCCATATAAGAAGCATCTTTGAGGGTAAAGTTAGATTCTCCCGAAGACCATTTATTGTCCGATTGTGCCATGCTCAATACGCCCAAACGATTGTTAGAGGTGCCGTATTCGTTGCCATACCAGGCATTGAGTACATGGTGGTATTGTGAGGGGATCTTCAATTGCTCAAGGTAGTCGGCCACCGAAATATCTTCTTCATTGTAATCTTCCCAATAGAGGGTAAATTTATCTACTTGCTCGTACAACTCGGCAGCTTCCATTTCTTTGAGAGTTAGCAACTTACCATCTATATTGTATAAAGATTGGCCATATTTTTCGGGACTAATGATGTTTCGCTCTTGTTTTTGGATCATTTCATACCAAGCTGATTTGCGGCCGTGGATTTCTTCGGCTCCCAGTTCAACCGGAAAATCAGCAAAACCTTCCAAGGCTCTAATGCGTCCCCCCATTACTTGTGAAGCTTCCAAAATGGTATAGTCGATCCCCGATTTCCCTAAAATATAACCTGCAGTGAGCCCAGCCATGCCTGCTCCTATAATAACTACCTGTCCGTCCCAAGGGTTCTCTAGAGAAAACCCATCTTTCAGAACTGGCATAATTTCATGTTTATACATAAGTTTTTGATAAATTAAGCGCCTCAATGCATTGTCAACCAGATGATTATCCATTTTAAGTAACACTTTAAAATAAGTGTTACGAAGTTTGTGGCCCCACGCCCGTGAATATAGAAGCGACAGGACGAAACAGGAACAAACTTGGTTTACAATGTATTCAATATTACGAAGTTACAGGCCTCAAGTTAAAATTTCTTTTGATGGGTTGAAAATCAAATCTATTCTTCAAATGAAAAAACAATATTGAAAGAGAGTGCGTTATAAAAAAAGGTAGTAAAAAAACACCTAAATCACCAACCCTACGTCTGCACTTTGGTAAAATTCTTAACCAAAATTTTTCAATCAAATTTATTATAAAACCAAGTCAATTGTTTATTTTGGTAACAAGAGAGAATTTCTTGCATTAGTATAACTTTTAGGATAACATAGCACACATGAGTCCAGAACAGGTAAAACACTTTGAAGAAGATCAAGATTTTGATTTTTTTGCATACCAAGCAGAGCTAGAGCGCGAAAATTTGATGCTCTCTTACAAAGGCCCTTTGACTGATGTATTACTGGCTGAACTTAGTCGGGATATTAGGGACAAATTGAAGGAAAGTCGTCGGGTAGGAAAAAAAGTCTTTTCTGTTTTTATGGAGCTTAGCCAAAACGTTTTGTATTACTCAAAAGAAGTCAATCATTTTGGTGACCGCGACAAGGTAGGTACCTTGGTTATTTTACAATATGAAGCGTATTATCAGGTCATCACTGGTAATATGGTGAGGCGAGAGGCGGTGCCGTTGCTTCTGGATAAATGGAAAACCGTGACTTCTTTGGACCGTGAAGCATTACGAGAGTACAAAAGAAAGCTGAGAGACGCACCTTCGGAAGGTGAAAGTAAAGGAGCGGGCATTGGTTTGGTACAAGTGGCCCTCACTTCCGATGATTTGGAAATGAAAATCAAGCATCTGAGTGATAAATACTCGTTTTTTGCCTTATTCGTGAATATTATGAAATAACTCAATAAAGATATTGATAAAAAAAGGGAGGTTCAATACCTTCCTTTTTTTATTTGATTCGCATCATAATTCCATTTTTAGGCCGGAGCGTAATCATAGGCTCCAGTATTACCTGGTGGTCTTTGATGAGTTCGAAATCGAAATGACGAACAAGTAGGGGGAGAAGAAGTTGCATTTCCATCATCGCAAAATGATTTCCAATACACATGCGGGGGCCAGCCCCAAATGGAAGATAATGGGTGCTTGGGCGGGCTTTGGTTTTCTCTACTTCAAATCTATCCGGGTCAAAAGTATCAGGATCCTGCCACAAATCAGGGTGCCGATGCAAACTAAATATTTGACAAATTACAATGGTATTGGCGGCAATATGATGTTCTCCCCATTGGTCGGCTGCCTTGGCGTAACGCCCTACCCCCCACACTGGTGGATACAGCCGCATTCCCTCTTCAATGACTTGTCGAGTATAAGGCATTTGCTTGAGGTCGGCAAACGACGGCAAGCGGTTTCCGAGTACCTGCTGAATTTCTTCTTTGAGTCGTTGGACAATATTGGGGTGTTGGCTTAACAAGTAAAGGGTCCAGGCCAAGCCATTGGCCGAGGTTTCATGTCCTGCTGAAAAAATGGTTACCAGTTCATCCCGAAGCAAATCCAAGGGCATGGGTTCACCAGTATCTTCGTAACGGGCTTCCAGCAACATTTGCAAAAAATCGGATTTGGCGCTGGTTTCTTGTTGGCGAGTTTCAATCAAATTATTGATCAGACCATCCATGACATCTCGATGGCGATGAAACTTGCGCAGGCTTCCGTTAATGCGAGTCCAGGGAATGATCAAAGGATTGATGGCTCGTTTGGCGACAAATTCTTGAGCATAAGAAATGGCATGATAAATCTCTTTGAGATTGCCTTCTATATCAGAGCTAAACAAAGCCTTCATGGCAATACGGGCGGTTACTGCCATCATTTCCTGAGAAATGTCTACTATTTGTCCCTTTTTTTGAGTCAGTTCTTTGAGGTATTGACTGGCAATGTCCGTCATAGAGAGGAATAGGTTTTCCAGGTTGCGCTTATGAAAGGTAGGTTGGGCTATTTTGCGTTGTTTTTTCCACATACTTCCCTTGCTGGTCACGAGTCCCTGCCCCAACATCAAGGCCAATTGATCATAGCCACGATCTTTAGGATAGTTTTTATGGTTGGTTTGTAATACATGCTTGATCAAACCTGGGTGAGCACTTATCAATACTTTCCCTCCTGGATAAGCAGCATAAAACTTGTCTCCTAGCATTTTTCTTTTTTCCTCGAAAAACAACACTGGGTTCTTTTGTATCTGGAAGGCACTCTTGAAAAGCCAGTGCCCCTGGTATACAGGAATGGCAGGGTGAATAGCAGGACTCATAGTACATTGGTTTACAAAAATGATTGGTCAAATAGTGACTATAAGTATAAAAATACAAATTTATCTTTTTAAATCACAACTTTAAGTACTAAGGGATGAAACAAAAATAATTTTCCGAAGTTTAAAAATTGGCATTCAAAACTGTACTCATTTTTTTCACTCAAAATATCTTTTATTTTGGACAACTTTACAGGATTAATAATCAGTAAGTTTTCGGGATAAAATCACGATTCGTTATCCTCAACATCCGTTCATTTTTTTCTTCAGCTAAAAAAACGAACCAAAAAAAGCCGCAGCTATAGTACGACTGCCTAAACTTACTCCATTGCGCCTAAACTGCTCAAACATTCCGCCTTCCCGCAAAGATTATCCACACTGCCCAGGCGTCAGTGATCAGTTTTTAACGGCTTCATTACGCAAGTTCTTAACGGCGACGTACTAAGGCTGAAACCGCTAACGCAAGCTATGCCAATTTTTCAAATTGGGTAATTAATTATTTTCTCGTTCCTAAGTAAGACGGAAAAGATAAAGTATTCCAAATGTTGAAAATCCTGAGCTTGCGTAAGGAGTTAGGTAATATACGTGATTTTACTAGAAACAAGTTACAGGCCTCTTTTGGCCAAGGGGCGCATGTGCCACAAACCAAACAAAGGCCCAATGACCAAAACCAAAAATAGATAGTTGGGATGGATGGTGGTATATAGGTAATTGGCCAGTTGAATGCTAAAAATAGTAATGGCAAACCCTAGGCTGTTGACAATGGTGAGTGCCGAACCTACATATTCGTCAGGAGCAGTTTTGGCCGTAAGGGCCGAAAATTGGGGCGAATCGCCAATGACTACAATACCCCAGAGGAGTAGCAATGGTAAAAACAAGAATACAGGCAGTTGGAAGAGGAGGGGAGAGATAAGGCACAACAGGCCCGAAACAAATAACTGAAAAAAAGCTACCCGTGCGCTCCCCGTTTTACCAGAAACAAAACCTCCCACAATACAGCCCAAGCTCCCAATGGCAATGATCACAAAGGCCCAAAACGACAAATTAGTTTGCCATTGGTTGGTGGTGGCGTAGTATTGTAAAATCACGGGTACAAATGCCCAAAAAGTATAGAGTTCCCACATATGCCCAAAGTAGCCAAAAGCAGCCGAGCGAAAATCTTTGGTGCGAAACATTTGCAACAATACTTTAGGATTAAATGTGGACCCTTTGCGGATGTATGGCCCATCGGGTACCAACAAATACATGGCAATCCCCCCTGACGCGGCGATGATAGACACGGCTAGTAGTACCGATTGCCACGACAAGGCACCTCCAATACTTTTGAGAAAATGAGGAAAAGCGGTTCCCAATACCAAGGCGCCTACCAAAAAACCAATGGCCTTACCCAGTGATTTCTGGTACCATCCTGCGGCTATTTTCATCCCGATGGGGTAGATTCCGGCCAAAAAGAACCCGGTTACGAAACGAAACAAGAGTAAACTAAATAGGTTGGTGGCCAGCCAAAGTATAGCCAGGTTGGCGATGGCTCCCAATAAAGCACAGGTGAGAAAAATTTTACGAGGAGAGTATTTATCGGAAATGGCAAAAAAAGCAAATACCAGAGTACCAGCAATAAACCCTAATTGTACCGAGGAAGTAATACTGCCCAAAACCTGGTCACCAGTAAGCTTCAAGTATACTTGTAAATCACCCAATACTGCGTTTCCGGCAAACCATAGCGAGGTGCCCGCAAATTGAGAAAATACAATGGTAGGAATGATCCAAACGGGTGCTTTGGGGGGATTGGCTTCGGTCATTTTGAGTAAGTTTAATTTCGCTTTTAAGTTCTTGTGGTAAAAGAACAAAATTTGAGGGGGAAATGGTTTTTTTGACAGTATATTTTATGTGATCTCAAGTGATCATTTTCTAGTCAAATCTCGTTTTACTCATATCACTTAAGCTATATAAATATTGAACATCAAAAAAATGAAAGGGCTTATGTCATTTTCTTCACTCAAAACTTGATATTCATTCAATGCCTCCATCTACCAAATACTACAGTTTGTTTTATTCTGTGCTGGCAGTGAGCACAGTATATGCCTTGGGTTATGCCTGGTTTTTTCTGGAGCAATATCGCTTGGCATTGTTTTCGGGGTGATGCTGGGGGCTGGGATGATTGTTTGGTGGGTAAATCTGAAAGGTAAAACTGGAGCAAGCAAAGGGTATGCTACTGTTGGATTGATGTTGCTTTATTCAGCTGCTTGGTTGGGGCTGGTCATTGTTTTATTGCTGTTAGAGTTTGGGGTAGCCTGGCAAGCAATGAAAGATTTACCGCAGTATCGCCAATCCAAAGACTGGCGGTCGTTTGTGGTGAAAGTAAGCCCTTTTCTGTTATTATTCATCAATTTGTTGAGCTGGCAATTATGGTCTCCACATAGGTCAAAAAAAGGCACCTAAAATGAGGTGCCTTTTCTATGTTTATCAAATACCTCAGTAAGGATAAAAAAATAACCTTTCGATTTCACAAGTTGGAAACCACCACCTAGTGAATCAAAAATAGTCGACTGTGGACCAAAGACGAACCCTCAACTTGAAGTCAAAACGAAACTTTATTTTTTACAAATTCTTTAGACATTCCTATTCATCCAACTCAAACTGAATTATTACAATTTGGTAGCGTTTGGAGTCGTAGGAGGCTGGTGTCCACTTGGGGCTATTTTTCAATAACCGAATGGCCTCCTGGTCACATCCATAGCCTAGACCTTCCACCACTTCGATGTCGGTCAAATCACCCTGCGAATTAACCAAAGCGCGTACCCTGACTTGCCCTTCTACCCGATATTTGAGGGCCCTTTTTGGGTATTTGAGGTGCTTCTTCAGGTATTGCTCGAACCCATCGGGCCGAATGGGATCTGGGATGTATTTTTTTTGTGATTGTTTTCCTGATCTTTTCTTGACTGGAGCACGTATAAGTGGAGGCGGGGGTGGGGGTTCTTCATCCAGGCTAATATCCCTATTTAGCTTCCCTTGCCAGTCGTCAAAATTAGATTTTTCGGTTTTTTCTATGATCTTCCCTCGGTAGTTAATAAAAAAATATTCATTGGATAACTGGACAATTGCGGCTCTTCCTCTAAAATTAGTGGCTTGTTGATACACAAAGGGGATGACTTCTTGACCGTTCAGGTCTAAATAACCAAAGCGATTTTTACCTTTACTGGCCACAATGAGCCCTTTCTTGGGGATGCCAATCGTGGTATAACGATAAGAGGTCAGCATTTTTTGCTTTTCACTGTGAAACAAAGCCAGTTTCCGCCTTTTTTTGATAGAAAAAAGACAATGAGTACCTTCGTTTTTCCAGGGAGAGAGTAGTTTTATCTGGAGGTTTTTACCGGATATCAAGCGTTGGTTTTGCTCATTGATCAGGCTGGTACGTGCTCCTTTTTGAGCGATAAAGTTGATTCGTGGAATACCATTGAAACGGTAGGAGCATACTTGAAGCGTCTCGTATTTAAACGGGATGATTGTTTTTGCGGTGGTGTCTATCGCCCCAACATATCGGCCCTTTTGGGCAACGATCAAAGTGGGAGTCACCAAGTTGAGGTCATCGTATTGGCAAGGTACTACGACTTTACCCGAAGCATTTAGAAAACCATATTTTTTATCTTTTAAGACTTTTATCAGTTTGGTATCTGAGGTAACCTTAAAGATAGAATCATAAATTACAGGAGTAAGCAATTGCTTTTGATCTCCATCGTACAAAGCTTGTTTGCCGTTTTTACGTACCCCAATCAACCCGTTAAAATACTTATCAAGAAAGCTGAAGTGATCGTATTTAGGGGGAACAATGAACCGATCATCGAGAAAGAACCCTTTGCCTTGGGGAGCTTCTACCCAAAAAGCAGCGTAGTAATTGTCTGCAGGGCGAACGGAAGTATAAACAGGGGATAAAATCATTTCGCCTTTTTGATTAGCGAGTCCTGCCAACTTATTTTTTTCGATGAGGTATATCAAGGATTTGTACCTTTCGTGGATGACTTCAATATAATCATACACCGCATCAAAAATGATTCGGTTGGTAGCACAATCGATCAAGCCATGTTTCGAACCCTGATAAAACTTGTACAAGATTTGAGAAGATGAGCGGGAAAAAAGCTGAATCTTGTCGTATTGCACAGGCAATATGATCTTTTTTTGTTCATTGACAAGTCCATACTTGTTATTTTGCTGTGCCTGGTAAAGATCAGTTCCGGTTATATTCTTTAATGATTGATAAATAGGAGCAATCAAGACATTTCCACGGAGATCTAGCAGCCCTATCTTCTGGTTATTGACTACCCGGTACCCATACATCTGATTACTGAGCCTAAACAGCGTAATGGAGTCGTATTGGGAAGAAACGATGATGTTGCCCAAATCGTCTACAATACCACGTTTTTTGTTTTGCTGAAACTGATAGTATCCTTTGCGATAGTCATGCACAATGAGTTGGATGCGTTGGTTTTTGATGGGGAATACAATTTTCCCTTCCCGGTTAATGAGCCCGTATTTTCCTTTTTGCGAAACTTTGGCAGCATTATAGCCAAAAGCTTCGGCATAGTCATAACGAGGTTTGATCACGATTTTCCCCGCTGAATTTTTATAACCCCATTTTTCTGGGATTTGCTGGGTTTTAAACCGAATAAGTGTACGCTGGGCTTGAGCTGCTGAACTGGTCAACAAGAAGAGACATACACAAGAAAAAATAAGTCGTCGTATGTACATTGATCAGATTATTTGAGTGATGATAAAGAAATAAATTACAGATTTTTGAGGTAGAAGTTTACTAATTGTTCTATTTTTCTATTGTTACAGCTCTCCTGACGAAGGAAGGATCTTAAATGGCTGCGCGAAGCGTCCACTTTTCACTCAATCAATTGTACCGCTTTGCGCTCACTTTTCATTTTACGTTTTACGTTTTACATTTTTCATTTAATTGCTACCAACTTCGAACTAATTACTAATTCTTAAAATCTACCTTTTCCAAACTTAAGGTGTTCATAGCGTTGGTTTTTGCACCAGTGATATTTTTTTGCCTGAGGTTCAATACCTGCTCGTAATACAACACAATTACTGGCGCCTGATCTACAATGATTTGGTCCATCTTATGATAGTTTGCAAAGCGGGTAAATGTGTTGTCCGTTTTGCGAGCTTCAATAAACAGTTGGTCGAACGTTGTATCTTCAAAGCGAGTTTTATTGGGGCCATCAGGGGCAACATATTTGCTATAAAACAACGTCAAAAAATTGTCTGCATCAGGGTAATCGGCTATCCAGGCACTGCGAAAAAAGTTTACTTTACCATTGACTACCATATCTCTGTGGGTGACGAATTGTTGGCTTACCGTTTTTACTTGAATGCCCAGGTGTTGCTTCCATTGTTTTTGCAAAAACGCCACTATTTTCTGGTCACCATTATAAGTATTCAGGGTAATTTCGGGAAAACCTTTTCCCTGGGAATATCCTGCTTCTCGTAATAATTGCTGGGCTTTTTTTACATTGAATTTATACCCTCTAATGCGAGTAGAGTCATAGGAAGCAATGGCATCAGGAACAAAACCCAAATTTCCAGGAGTACCCAATCCCTGTCGGGTAGAAGCAAGTAAACTTTTCCGGTCGATGGCATAGCTCAGCGCTTTCCGAACCTTTAGGTTGAGCAATGGATTTGCTTTTTCGTTGGTACCATCCAATAAGAAGCCCACGTATTCGGTCATCAGGAAAGGTTTTTTTTCTACGGCAAATTTGCTCTCGAAGTCCTTCTTGATACTACCATCTTTATTCAGAATTTTGGGTCGTTGGCGAGCAGGTACATTCGTGAGGAAATCCAGCTTTTTTTGCTCAAAATTTCGAAAAACCAGGTTTTTATCTTGAACAAAAGAAACCTGTACCGCATCTAAATAGGGTATTTGACGGTATTTGATGTCTCGTTTCCAATATTTGGGGTTTTTCACCAAAATCAGTTCTTCATTTTCGTTCCAGGTTTTCAGCTTAAACGGCCCTGTGCCTACTGGGTGGCGCCGGAATGCTTTACCGTATTTTTCTACCGCTTCTTTGGCTACTACGAAAGTAAAAGGCATGGCTAGTATTTGAAGAAAAGCAGGGAAACGACGCGCCAAAGTGATTTTAAATTTGTATTTATCAATTTTTGCTACCCAATCATCAGCTATTTTACCATCATTGTCGCGTTTTATTTTATCTATAAAAACCCAAGAACCTCGTGAAGCTGTTCTGGGGTTCATCAACCGCTTAAAGGAATAAACAAAATCATCTGAAGTAACTTCTCGTCCTTGTCCATTGGCAAAAGCAGGGTCATCATGAAAAAACACCTTGTCTTTGATAGTGAAAGTATAGGTCAGTCCATCTTCAGATATTTCGTACATATAGGCCAACTGTGGATGAACATGCAAGTCTTCACTAAAACTAAACAAACCATTGTATAGCTGGGTCACCGCCCAAATGTTGGTTCTTTGGTCGGCAAAAGCGGGGTCAAGCGAAGTAAGCCAACCAGTCAAGTTGAGTTTGAAGGTTTTTTTGGAAGTTTTGGGAGTTTGAGCCTGAGCTTGATGAGCGAATAGGAGCAAGGCCAGCAATAGTGTAATGCGTGCTTTTTTCATCTTTAAAATAAGTTTGATAGTGTTACTAAGAGATACTTATTTGAATTGTTTGATCAGAGCAAATAAAAAAGGCATTCAAAACTGAATGCCTTTCAATCTAAACAATGTTTGTATTATTTATTCAGCCTTGGCTGTTTTTTTATTTTCACTTTTAGCGGGATCGCTTTCGCCCGATTTATTACCCGATTTGATATCTACTTTTTCCAATACGAGGGTGTTCATCGTATTGGTTTTCAAACCAGTGATATTCTTCTGTTTTAGGTTCAATACTTCATCGTAGTACAATACAATGACTGGTGCATTGTCCATAATGATTTGATCCATTTTGTGATAATCGGTATAGCGGGTAAACGTATTGTCAGTTTCGTGCGCTTCTTCAAACAACTTGTCATAAGCCTGGTCGTTGAAGTGGGTCTTGTTAGGACCAGATGGAGACTTGTTTTTGCTATAAAACATCGCCAAGAAGTTTTCTGCATCGGGGTAATCACCAATCCAAGATCCACGGAAGAAGGTAACTTTAGCATTGTCTACCATGTCTTTGTGTGTTGCAAATTGGTTGGTTACAATCTTTACCTTAATACCTAAGTTTTCATCCCACTGTTTCTGCAAAAACTCACCGATTTCTTTGTCAGTAGTATAGGTGTTCAATGTAATCTCAGGAAAACCTTTTCCTTGAGGGTACCCTGCTTCTTTCAATAATTTTTGAGCTTCTTTGATGTCAATTTTATAACCTCCAATTTGAGTAGAGTCAAACGAAGAAATCGCATCAGGAACAAAACCATGATTACCAGGAGTACCCAAACCATTTCGGATGAAAGAAATCAGGTTTTTACGGTTAATCGCGTAGCTCAGTGCTTTACGTACTTTTACATTAAGCAAAGGATTGGTTTTCTCATCAGTACCTTCTAGCAAAAAACCAATGTACTCAGTAATCATGTAGGGTTTCTTTTCTACTACAAACTTGCTACTGAAATCATCCTTAATGCTACCGTCTTTATTTAATATTTTGTTTCTAGAAGTTTCAGAAATACTGGTTAAGAAGTCTAAACTTCCTTTCTCGAAACTCAAAAATGCTTGGTTTTTATCTTCGATGAATGAAACCTCTACCGCATCTAAGTAAGGCAAAGCCTCGTGTTTTACATCACGTTTCCAGTATTTATCATTTTTTACCAAAATTAACCTTTCGTTCTCATTCCAGGTTTTTAGCATAAAAGGGCCAGTACCTACAGGATGTTTTCTGAAGTCTTTTCCATATTTTTCTACTGCTTCTTTGGGGATCACATAAGTAAAAGGCATTGCAAGAATTTGTAGGAAGGCAGGGAAACGACGATTTAATGTGATCTTGAATCTGTAGTTATCTACTCTCTCAATCCAATCATCAGCCAATTTGCCATCAGCATCACGCTTTACTTTGTCGGCAAAAATCCAAGAACCCTTAGAAGCTGTTCGAGGGTCCATCAACCTTTTGAAAGAATAGACAAAGTCATCTGAACTAAGTTCACGACCTCGTTCATTTGCAAAAGCCTGATCATTGTGGAAATGTACATTTTCCTTGATTTTGAAAGTGTAGGTCAATCCGTCTTCAGATATATCATAGTTCTCTGCCAACTCAGGATGAACGTGCAAATCCTCACTAAAACTGAACAATCCATTGTACAATTGAGTAGTAGCCCAAATGTTTGTTCGTTGATCTGCAAAAGCAGGATCGAGTGAGGTAAGTCCTCCTGTTAGGTTCAGACGAAAAATCTTTTTACTGTCAGTAGTTGTCGATGTTTGTTTACTACCCGGGCCACAGGATAAGAGACAAACAGCAAGTGCAGCCAAAAGGGTGAATCGTCGTATCATATTATACATGTTTTTAAATGAAACCGCTATATTTGCATCCTTAATTTTCTTATAAAATATACGATCAAATATTGTTCAAAAATACTTTAATTAAAAATAATTTACGTTATTTTTTCTGTTTTTAAGCTGTAAGGTGTCGATGTAAGGTATTGATCGTTTTGTAAACATTTATACGGGTTTGGGTCAAAAGGTCACCCGTGTAGAGTAGCGAAAATAATTTGTGAATCGTAATAATATATAGTCAGTAAGTTATGAAATAAACTAAATATTATAAAATTTGCTGAAATATAAAAATAAAGTTTTTGGTAGGATTGAAGGGTTTATTTTTTAGTTAAATAAAAAAAGTGAAGATGTACGAATATTCTTTTTTTAGGAAAGTTTTTTCCATATATTTAAGGTTATGCCTTGGTTTAATTTTAGTTACATTGGGTTATTCTGTCGGAACAGCCCAGGATACTACTGTGACCACCCCACCTGATACTGTTCAGGCAAAGCCCAAATTAGTACTCAAAGACACTGTGCCTGTCTCTACCATATTAACCAAGCAAAAACGCCCTCACTCTCCACGAAAGGCTTTGTTGTATTCAGCGGCTTTCCCTGGTTTTGGACAGATATACAACCGTAAATACTGGAAACTGATCATCGTTTATGGAGCGGCCTTCTTTATTGGGCAAGAGATGAAAAAACAACATGATCGCTTTTTGCTCTATCGAGACGAATTTATAAGAAAATCGAACGATGAAGATTATGTTGCGATTAGAAACCTGGATGCTACGGGACTCCAAGGAATAAAAAATCAAGCCAAACGAGACCGGGATTTTATGATCATCCTGGCGGTGCTTACTTACGGCCTCCAAATGGTAGATGCCAACGTAGATGCACACTTGATGGACTTTGATTTGGATGATAATTTGAGCCTTCGTTTACAGCCTTCTATGGAGACCACTCCTTTTTCAAATTTTGCTAGTCTGAGCTTGAGCCTGCGTTTTTAATAACGTTGAGCACTTGGGTTAAATGTTGATTGGTATTAAGTGTTTGATAATAAGATGCTTATGGTTATACATTTGTCGGTTAATATTCAATAGATACCGTCAAAACTTGGTTCCTGATGGACTACTGCTCAATTCTTGTAATGTATTTGGTAATTGATTTCTTCTACAGGTAGGCCTATGTCTTGTAACATGGTCAGCACCGTTTCTCGGCGATTGGGAAAATATTCTAATAATAGAGGAATCAGTTGTTGATTAAATATTTGAGGTAAGTCTGCCAAGGTTTTATTTATAAAAAAAGCCTGACCAATCAAATAATCAGGAGATTGTTTCTCTTGTAATATTTTTTCATTTAAAGTCGTGAATATGGCTTTCACCTCAGCATCAACTACTAGGTCGGCATTGGGATACTTGGCTTCAAATACAAACCTTCGGCGCAAAGCAGTATCTATGAGGGCAATAGAACGATCAGCCGTATTCATAGTCCCTAATATGTGTAAATTAGTAGGAACAGTAAAATTCTCTCCTGAAGGCAAGGTGGCCGAAAGGCTGTTTTCGTTGCCATAACGTTTGTCCGGTTCTATAAGCGTGATGAGTTCTCCAAATACCCTTGAGATATTGGCTCGGTTGATTTCATCGATGATGATGACATAACTTTGTAGCTGCTGCAAACTACGTTCAGGCTTGTGATTTTCTTCGTAAGTTTTTACTGCGTGTACGACTGCCTCATAGTATTTTTGGTTGATTGCATCCTTGATGTGGGTATCATCTTCATACAGCATTTTGAGGTTCTCAATGCTCATTTCCTTTTGCTCATCCTTGATAATGTTACGCTTGGTACGTCGTTTATAAAACAAGGTAGTTTCGGTCATATCAAAGATGATAATCGACTGATAAATACGGTGTGAGCTATCTAGTTTTACCTCTATTTCTTCTGTTTCAGGATCTATGTTCTTGATGAGCAGTTCGTTCAACAAATCTTCAAATTTCTTTTTAAAATGTTGTTGTTGGCGGTAAGTATCCAGGTTTTTTCGGGCCCGGTCGGCCATGCGCTTGAAAATCCCATCTCGCCGTTCGAAGTGCAAAGTACCCACATTGGTATTGGGCCTTAGGCCTTGAATAAAGTCTTCATAGCCATAATTTTGGTGAAAAGTGATGAATGCAATTTGTTGTTTTTCTTTGTAAACATTAAATCGATTGAGCAGTTCCTGACGAGGTTCTTGGGCAATCTCTTCTAGTTTTTTATTCTCTATAATGGCCAAGGCATAATTTACGGTTTGATAAGTTTTACCAGTACCAGGAGGGCCATACAGAATCAAGTTTTTAGGATAAGAGGTCTGAGTAATTTTTCCTTGGTGATAGGGAGCAGGGGCATCTGCCAGAGAGGCACTTTCAGAAGGGTTGGGGTATTTGCTTTTGGTCATTTTCTTGATTTTTCGAATAATTAAGATAAAATTAATGAAATTGGGTTAAACAACATAACCTCAATAATTATTTTGTGTGCTTTGCCCATTGTTCTATGACTTCGCAATGCATCGTGAAATCATAGAACAATAATTCGATCAATAAAATCAGGAAAAATCGTAGGCATTGACCGTCTCAAATCCAGGATAGTTTCCTTTGATTAAGTTGTAAAGGTGCATTTCTAGGTTTTGCCAGTCATTGACTCTGGCCAAATGGTGCGTACCCTTGTAAACAATAGAAGGAAGTGATGTGACTACTTTTAGTTTGTCTTGAAAATGCTGTAAGCCAGAGTGAGTAATGGTAAGACTTACCAACATTGTATTCCGACTTTTCTCTAACGAAGCCTGTTCAGAATCAGAGGCCATCGATTGCTCAAACGGGTTACCCATATGAATGGCTTTGATTTTACGGCCAAAGATGGGGAGATGGTCCTGAGATAAATCTTCGTGGTCTTGATAAACGCCCGATGGATAAACAATGTATTCGGCATCGTCAAAGGTTTCGTAGTTTTGAGCAATCAACAAGCTGCCAATTTTATGATCATTATACTGAAAAACCAGTACATCTCCTTTCTGAAAGAAAAACTGCAATTGGTTTTTTTCTTCCAAGGTTTCTTCGGGCTGCAGTTGCTCCGGAATGGGATGGTCGACCAGGTCCTGATCCCACAATGCTTTTTGTTGTTGGTAAAACTCTTCAGGAAGTGCCACTTCTTTATAATCCAAGTATTTTTGTAAAGTCTGATCAATAGCAAGAATGGGATTTTTGCCTAAGCCAAATAGTAAGTTGACATCTATGTTGAGCGTGGCATCGTATCCTAAGCCAAATTTGTTGCGATGCAATAGTTTCAGGTCTTCGGCCTGTTTGAAGGTATATAGCATAAACAAGAGGCGGAGCAAATTAGTGTTGCTATTGTTTATAAACTTGCAATTGAGGTGCTCTTGCTCGAGTAGCATCAATACCAGCGAGCGATCTTCTATAGAATAATTTTGGTACAATAAACGAGTGATTTCCTGGCGAAAATGAGCATACCTGTCCCGATTACCATCCCAAAAAGATTGATTTGCTTGTATAGGTTGGAAACTCACTTTTTGATTGATGTGGGTATTATAAGGATCGTTTTTTAGTTGGGTTAAATAATCAGCTAAAATTATCATTAGATTAGTATGCTTTTTTATTCCCTCAAATTATTAAAGTTTCTATTTTAGAGTATGCTTAAAGATCATAAACTAGGCTAAAAGTGTGCCTTTTTTAGTAATGTGAGCCATTGGCAGAACTCAGCACAACTGTGGCTTTGGTTTACTTTGATAACTCACCGTTCCGTAGACTAGCTGTTGCCATACTTAAACAGGTAATTCATCAGCACGAAAAACATCATTTTGATGTCCGAAGATAAAATTTAAACATACTATCAACCAGAAAGATATAAAAAAACCTGAAAACAGATGGCTGCCTTCAGGTTTTTTAAAAGGTTTTTATTTGTTCTTTTGAATCTGTATGGTCTGACTTGCTCCTGTGGCATCGGTATAGCTTACTTCCAACACCGAAGAAATTTCTTTTAAAATAACCGAGTTGTTGTTGGCCAAACGAATGAAATATGCTCCCAAAGCCTGCACATAATACAGTTGACTAAAACCCAGTGCAATGTTGTTCATGGCTCGTTTCATATCTTGCTCATAATTAGACGATTTGGCCTCAATGTTTTCCAACAAGTTTTTGAAGCCGGTCATGCAAGATAATAAGTCTTGACCCGTATTGGGGTTCATTTTGATAATGCCACCAAACCAATTGTTAAGACTTCCAGGCATTCGGCCCTCCTGATTGCCGAGTTGTCGGTCTTTTTTACCCACAATGTTTTTAGCAATACTGGCATAATCATCGTAACTGAGGCTTTGGACTCCTGTGCCGAACCCTTCGTTGGCAAAATATGCCTGCCATACCTGGCCATACAAATCCGTTTTTTTGTCCAACGTATCGCGATAGGGGTAACCGGCCAAATAAGGCATGTTGCTACCAAACGCCTGACTCAACGCGACCAAATTGGCCGTGGGATTGGTTCTTAACAAATACAACCAACTACTTTTGATATAATTGAAGCCTTCGGGAGTAATGTTTAACTTGAAAGAAAAGGTAACATCGCTGGCGTCTCCTGCTTTGGTCAATTCACCCAATAAAGTAGTAGCTTGGCTGTCCAATTCGTTGTCGTTGATAATGTCCCAAGCACTGGCCTTATCGAGTAAGCCTAACAAAGTTGTTTTGTCACTAGACTTTATTTTTTTCTCTAAATGGTCAAAATCTAACGTAATGTTATAAGCAAACTGATCCATAGTAGGTTTTAGCTCAAACTTGCTCATTTGGGCATTTACTGCTCCCAGCCACTGGATGCTGTTTCCTCCCAAGCTTCCTTTTTCCTGATAACCACGGGCTACCTGGTAATTGATCTTAAATGTTTTCTCTGCTTGGTTTTGATTGTTGTATTGAATATTGATTTCACTATTGAAGGTTTTGCTGTCTGACCCTCCAATTTTATAATTACCCAGTCCAAAGGCAAACCCCCAAGCTTTACGACGATTGGTCGATTGGGTTCGTAAGTATTTGCTAAGTGTGACATCGTTTCCGCTAGCGGCCTCACTCAGGAGCTTTTCAGTACTCATTAAAATCAAACTCTTGTGGGTTTGTTCCAGGCCGTTTTCGGTAAGCGTTGCTTCAATGAGTACATCGTCTTGAGAAATATTGGAATACTCGAAACTAAAGCCTGCCGTGAACTGCTGCTTGGCGACTTCTATTACTTCTTGTTGAATATTATTTTTGATATCTGCGATTTTATTCAATAAATCTTGCGCCTTACTCAGTGTATCTTGAGCAAAGTTGGGAATCTTCAAGCGTTGAGCGAGGGCTTCTATCAGCAATTTCTCTACATCATTCAACTTGGCAAATGGTACATTTCCGTCTGCTACAGTGGTCAGTATATTGGTGACTTCTTCTCGCTTGGCCTTGGTAAGGTTGGTAGCTGCATTGAGCAAGTCGTCCATTTTGGAATCAATGAGGGTACTCACCTTGGATGGATTATTGAAAGCCGCCGAAACTTTTAGACCAGCACTGATTTTATTGTTATTCGTTTTGGATTTCTTCACCCTTACGTTATAAGTACCATCGGTATTTTTGGTAAAGATGAGCTCAAAATTATCGGTCGCACTAAAACTCATCCCCAACGAACCAGTCGCGTTGATGTTCATGCTAAAGGTCTGATTTTGAGCGATGTATTTGCTAAGTGCCGAGACGCCTGCAGAAAGCAAATCAGCGGGATCAAAATCAAGACTCAATCCAAAGCTTGCGTAAGCATTAAAAGCCAGTGCTTCTCCTGGTTGAAGATTTTTGACCCTGTCGACAGAAAATATAAAAGGAAAACTCTTGAAATCGGAAAGAATAGCGGCCTGGACTGTGGTGTCGGCAGGATGTTTTAGATAAGCGAAGTGAAAAACTTTGGTGCCGGCATTGATGCCCAAATTGAGTCCTCCTGTATCTAATTTGGCACTGGCGTTGACCTCTAGACTTGTTTTGTATTTCAATACTGGTGATGTGGCATCGAAGGGGACAATGGCCTGATCACCACTACCAACAAAACCATCCTGGTCTTTGTCTTGAGCAAGGTTGTTAAACAATTGAATTTCGTGTTGGGCATTGAGGCTTGCTACCAGAGTAAGTGATGGAATTTCAGTGGTTTTGACACTAAAAGGTTGTAAAGAATAACTAATGGGTTCTTGCACAGCTTCCGGATCACTAAGCTTTTTTTGTGATAAGACGTCACCGAGCTTTAAATCTTCAAATAGTTTTGAAGCGTCGAGCCCTAGCGTGTTGAGAATGTCCATGATTGTCTAAACGTTTTTGATATATAAAATTGAGATAGTTATTTGCTCACTGAGTTTTAAAACTGTCAAAAAGAGGTGCCATATGGGTTAGAAGTGAATGAGATATTACAGTATCTAAACCACTTCTTAGAAAGTGTGTGTGAACAATTAGAAATCGCATAAGCTACGCGCAAAATACAGATTGGGGGTTGAATATCCTATTCTCAGGATGATTAAAAAATATTTTTGAAAGGGCTGTGGATGACTTATCAAGGCTTATTGATAATATTGAATAAAATTATAGTGTGAATGCCTTTATGTTTCAATAAAGAGTAAGTTTTTGCAATATAGTGTAACTATTCGATGATTGAATGTGATAAAACAAGAATAGAATTTGCTTAAATTTACTTTAGTTAAAACGAATCTTTAGTGAGTGCAATTTTAATCTTGATCCAATTTTAGAAATAATTGCATACTACCTCGCAGAGCTAAATTATGAAGTTTAGGATTATGCATGTTGCTGCAAAACTGATATTTGTGTTATTGCTATATACCTTGCCATGGTCTTTATTTGCCCAAAATTATCGTTTGATTAGTTATGAAACCTCCAATGGATTACCTACCAATCTAACCAAAGCAGTAGTCAAGGACAAACAAGGGTATGTATGGATAGCCACCGATGATGGAATGGTGAGATTTGATGGCAAACGTTTTAAGAAAATCAAAGAAGGTCTGGCCAGTGAGTACAACAAATCGATCATTGTTACCCAAAAAGGAGAGTTGGTGGTGTGTAACGACTTGGGAATTTTGACCATTGGCCACTCTTCGGGGGACGCTGTCCAAATAAAAACGATGATTCCTGGAAGCACCGATGCCAATGATCCTCAGCGAGTGCATTACCCCAAAGGATTGTTTGAGGACAAACAAGGCAACTGGTGGATTAGTGAACCCACTTCTATTTTGCGTCGCTCAGTAGAAAACAAGATGTATCGTTACCCGTTTCCTAAAAAGTTTCATACCAATAGCTTTGTCCGGTCTTTTAGCTTTGCAGAGCTCGACGGGCGTTTGTGGTCCATCTCTTATACTGGGCATTTACTACGCCTCGATCCTCAAAAAAATGTTTTCGAGGAAGTACCACTTCCTAAAGGCGTATCATTGAATGGGGCAAGTGCAATATTGGCGATAGATCAGCATACTTTGTGGGTAGGATGCAGCACTGGAATCATAAGCCTCAGCCTGCCGGAAGAAGGCATTGTATCAGCTGATTACTTGTTTGAGGTGCCCAATGTATCGGTGCTCACCAAAGCCAACGACAAAGTGTTTGTGGGTACCTGGGGGAAACAACTATATGAAATAAACAGGGGAGTACAACCCCATACATTACAATTGATCGACGAGTTTTCGGCCAATATTGTCAATGATATTTACCAAGATAATGAGCGCAATGTATGGGTAAGTACTGACGAAGGTTTGATATTGATGGCTGAGAATGAGTTTCGTTTTGTAAAACTGGCCAACTACGAGGCTTATATTGAGGGCATCAACCAAACCAAAGATGGGAAGGTATTGGTATGCGATGGATCCAAAATATTTGTATTGGAAACCAAAGACAATGGGTTTAGCCAAAAAATCGTATTTCAGAATGCATTGGGATTGACGTCGGTGGGTTATGCGGCTCGTCGGTACTTTACGGGTAATCGAGAAGGTGTTTTGTTTTATGTAAACGAACAACAGGCTTCGTCTACACAGCCTACCGTTGGTAAAATAGATTTAGGAGGGTATGGCAAAACGATCATTGCCATGACTACCGACCACGAAGACAACTTATGGTTGTGTCAGTATGATCAAAAAGCAGGAGTGGTAAAACTGGACACCAATTTGCGTCCCACCCATTACAATGAAGCTAACGGGATAGAAAGCTTGGTAACCGTAGTGAAGGCAAATGCTCAAAATACGCTGTTTTGTGGGGCACGAGGCAAAAACAGTTACTTATACCGCTATGATTCGGTTCAAGACTGTTTCACCAATATTAGTTTACCTCTGAATATTGTTTCCGAAAATCAGTTTGCCGTCAATGACATGGCTTTTGACCAACGGGGGAAACTGTGGTTGGCTACCACCCAGGGGCTATTTTGTAAAACTAATTCCCAAATAGAAAGGGTAGACTTGGGAGAGAAGTTTACTCAAGAAAATATCAAGTCCATTTTGATTGACCAAAACCAAGGCATTTGGCTGGGGACCTATACGGGGGTGTTGAAGTTAGATAATGGTCAAGTCACGTTATTCAACAAAACCAATGGTTTATCTACCGAAACAATTACTTATCGGGGGCTGCAACAATTATCCAACAATTTGTTGTTTGTAGGTACCGCCAGTGGACTCAATGTGATTGCTATCAACCAACAGCGTACCCAAGTCACTACAACCCCGGTATTGTTAGACTTTGGCACTACTCAGGGAAAAAAAATAGATTGGAAAAATCCTAAGGTGACACTCCCTTACAATACCTCACTTCGAGGACGTTTTTTGTCTTTTACTTACCCTAATGACGCTGTGATGTATCAGTATCGCCTCAATGGACTGACGGAGCAGTGGTCGGAGGCCAGTACCCAAAATCAATTGATGATTCCTCGTATTCCTCAGGGAAAATACCTGCTAGAAGTACGAGCCAAACAACAGGGTAATTATACCTGGAGCAAACCATTGCGTTTCCCTTTCAAAGTGCAAAACGCTTGGTATTTTACTCCATTGGCCTGGGTGAGTTATGGGTTTATTCTGATCATTGTGATTTGGCTATTGGTATACATCAACACCCTGCGACTCAAAAAACAAAAGGCCAGGTTAACCGCCTTGGTGCAAACCCGTACCCTGGAATTAGAACAGAAAAATGAGCATTTACAAGTGGCTTACGATTTGGTGAATGATCAAAAACAAGAAATTACTACTCGCAATGAAGCACTTCAGCTGCAGCAAGAAGAACTGGCCTCTCAGCGCGACTTTATTGTAGAGAAAAACAAAGTGCTGGAGCGACAAAGCCGCCAAATAAAACTGAGTATCAGTGCCGCGCTTACTATTCAGCAGGCCATTTTACCCTATGAAGCCAAAATGGAAACCTTGTTGCGGCAATATTTTGTGCTGTATCGGCCCAAAGACGTGGTATCGGGAGATTTTTATTGGCTCAATGAAATTGATGGTAGAATCATATTTGTAGTAGCCGATTGTACTGGCCATGGGGTACCAGGGGCATTTATGACTTTAATCGGCAATACCTTGTTAGATAAAATAGTAAGGGTTTGGAAAGTAACCGATCCGGCCGAAATTCTCGAGCGCTTACACAAGGAGGTGCGTACTGTACTGAAGCAGCGTTATACTGGCAATAGTAATGGCATGGACGCCTTGGTGATGAACATTACCAATGGAGCGCTGCCAGGTGAGCGAAAAATGATTTTTGCCAGCGCCAAAATGCCTTTTTTCTACATCAAAAAAGGCGACAAACAGGTGGAGCGCCTGCGAGGAGACCGAAGACACATTGGGGGAGTACAAAAAAACAAAGAGCCATTTGTCAACCAGGAGGCATCGTTTTTTCCAGGAGACACCCTTTACCTGGGGAGCGATGGCTACGTAGACCAATGCAACTCAAATCGTAAAAGCTTTGGTACCAAACGCCTTTATCAATTGCTGGCCAACATAGTGGCGTACCCATTACCCAAACAAAAAGAATGTATGGAACGCACCCTGGATGAGTTTAGACAAGGCACGCCCCAGCGCGATGATATTCTGATGATAGGGGTGCGGGTTTAGGTCGTATAAGTTTTGGAACCTAATAAGCTTTTAACATCAAAGTTTTTTGATGTGTACTATCGGTTATTTGGTAACAGCAAATAACCTTTTGGCTTAAACAAGTTATAGACTATTATTCCGCTTCGCTCATTGTTCTATGGCTAGTTCCTTCGGCTTCGCTCAAGACTTCGGGTTGCGCAGGGCGATGATTTTTTGCTATTGTTCCGCCTTCGGCTCATTGTTCTATGGTTAAATGGTTGCGCAAAGTATAAAGGGCCAAACCAAATTAGAGTTTTTTTGATCGTAAAAACTCTAATTTATA